>JASHXK010000096.1 GCA_030043575.1 Terriglobales bacterium | reverse complement strand
GAGGAAATCATCGTGCGCCGCATTGACGGTGAAATCGGTGTAGAAACTGCGGAATGGGGGGTAGGCAGCCTCGAATGCTCCAAAGCCCCAGCCCAGCAGGGGCCGTTGCCCCACCATGTGGAGACTGTCCTTCAGGATGGTAAGCCGATTGGGATCGTGCGCTGTGTCCATGGGTTTGCCGAGTTCCATAAACCTGCTCCACAAGCCCACCGGCTGTATGAGCATTAAAAAGAAAATCAGAAGCGCGCAAAACGACACCAGCAGGACCATTTGCCGGCGCCGGCGGCGTCCGCGCGCCGCCAGAATCGCCAGGACTCCCAACTCCGCCGCGAACGCGATGATGCCGCCCCGTGACTGCGACAGGAAGATTGAAGTGCTCATGATGGCCGCACTAAAGCCGTAGAGCACGCGCTGAGCCAGGGGGGGCCAGCGGGCCAGCGCCAGCACCAGCGGGAATGGGATCAGCATCTCCATCAGACCCGCGTAGTGGGAGTGATTGGCATAGGAACCAAAAAAGGGCGCTCGCGCCTGGTTGGTGACCATCCAGTAGTACTTGCCGTTACCGGCAAACTCCTGCGCGATGGCGAACATGGCCACCAGAAATCCGTAAATCGAAGCGGCAATCGCGAACCACCGCAACCAGTTGTCACGGCGAAAGCACTGCGTCACCAGAAAAAACAAAATGCCGTAAGCCGTCCACAGCAGGGCCTTCTGCCATGTGGCGTACCAATAGGCAGAACCATTCCCTAGCAGCTGCCAGGCCACTAGCGCGGCGAAGAGTAGGACAGGAACAAACAGCCGGCTGAATACGATTTTCTGTCGAAAGGCAATCGTGCCGGCGGCCCACGCGGTGAGAAGAAGAGCCGTGCCGGCTTGCAGAATGAAAATCGCCCATGGTTCGACTGCGCCGAATGCCAAAGGAGCAAACGCCAGCAGCAAACACGTACCGGCGGCTACGCAATGATTGAGGATTCTTGCGGGCCTGCTCTTGGCTTTTCGATAGTCTGTCAGGCGTGAGTCGTCGCCTGCCATGTCGGATGCGGCTTGATGAGGAGCAGCAAACTCTTTTCCGCTTGAAGCCATGATGAAGAGGCAGGCTTACTGAAGATTGGGCGTTGTCATCACCGACGAATCGTCGTAGTAACGACGGTATCGGCTGCCGTAATAATACTGGTCCGGCTCGTGCGCGTCGGCTGCGTTCAGAACCATTCCAATGGTTCGCGCGTCGACATGATCCAGGATGTCGCAAACCCGGCGCAAGGCAGCCTTACTGGTGACGCCGGCGCGGATCACCAGCACCGTCGAATCAGCCAGCTTAGAAAGCAACACGGCATCGGTCACGCTCAATACCGGCGGAGTGTCGATGATCAGATAGTCGAACTTCGATTCCAGGCCGGCCAGCATGTCCCGCATACGCGAGGAGCCGAGAAGCACGGCCGGATTGGGCGGAGTCGGTCCCGCCGGCAACAGGAAGAGATTGGGGACACCGGGAACCGGCCGGATCACCGACTCCACGGCAAGGTTCTGTGTCAACACGGTGCTCAGGCCGACATCCGATAACAGGCCGAATACGGGAGAGATTTCGGCACGCCGCATGTCGCCTTCAATCAGCAGGACGCGCGCGTCATGTTGGGCGAGAACCACGGCGAGGTTGACGCTGGTGGTGGTCTTGCCTTCCTGCGGCAACGCGCTGGTCACCATCAGCACCTTCGCGGCCTGGGCCGTTCGCGAAAGCAAAATGGAGGTCCGCAGCGCGCGATAGGCCTCCGCGATGTGCGACTTCGGGCGCGCCGCTGAGGCCGATGCCGGCGCAATCTGCGGCCGCCGCATGGCCTGGGGCAGAGCCCGGCTGGAACGGCCTGCCAGGGGAATGACCGCCAGCGGCGGAAGCGAGGTGATCATCTGCGCCTGCTCCAGCGAGTGCACGCTGTCGTCGCGTGATTCCAGAATAAAGGCCAGCGATATGCCGCCGGCTAATCCCAGCAACAAAGACAGCGCCAGATTGCGCGGGATGTTCGGGGCCGACGGCATCGTCGGCGGCGATGCCGGATCGACAATCCGGACGTTGCTGGAGCGCAGCCCGCTCATCACCCCCGCCTCTTTCAGCTTTTGCAGCAAGCCTTCATAGAGCTGGCGATTGCTTTCGACATCACGCTTCAGCAGGCTATATTCAATGGCGCTTTCATTCAGCTGGTTTTCTTCACCCTTTTGGTTTTCCAGAGAAGCCCGCAGCAACTTTTCCCTTTCTAAAGCTGCCAAATAGTCTTTCTTGAACTTTGCGGCCAGGCGATTGACCTCCACTTTGATGTCGGCCTGGATTGCCGCAAGCTCATTGTCGATCTCCTGGATCTTGGGATACGTCGGCTGGAACTTCACGCTGGCTTCGGCGCGCTGACGATGCAAATCCTCTTCCTGGCTGCGCAGCTTGATGAGTGGGGTGGTGGGATCGAGATTGGACAACAGATCGGGATCTCCCGAGCTGGCCAGGCGATAGACCGATTCCTTTTGCATGCGGTCGGCTTCGGCGGCGGTAAGCTCTTTGTTCAGTTCGTCCAGCTTCGAGGTGATGATATTTTCCTTCTCGTCGATTCCAAGGATCCCATGCTCTTTCTGGTAACGAACCAGTTTCTCCTGCGACTGCTCAACCTTCATCTGTAGCTCAGAAAGTTGCTGCGTCAGCCAATCGGAAGTTCGGGTGGTGGCTTCCAGATGGGTCTTGTAGTTCTGTTCAATGTAGGTATCGATAACCGTGTTGACGACTTTCGCCGCCAGTGCTGGATCAGAGCTGGAGAAGCGAATCTCCAGCAGCCGGGTGCGGGGAATGGGGTTGATGTGAAGCGAGCCATGAAACTTCCCCACTAGTCCCGCTTCGCTCCTGGGATCAAGGCTCTGGCTTTCGAGCGCCGACGATGCGGAATTGTTTCTAGCTGCCGCGCCCTTGCCAGCGAAGGCAGGATTGGAGTCCAGATGGAGCTTGGCAATCACCAGCTTGGCAATCGCGTCGCTCTGCAGCACGTGGGTCTGAGTATCCATCGCGACCATGTAGTCGTCATCGCTGGTGCTCGCGTCCGTGCTCTTCAAACCGGCTGCATCCGCGCCCTCACGGTTGATGACGACCCGGCCTACCGCCTCGTAGATGGGGGTGGTGGTCACGGCGATGACCGTGCCCATCGCCATCGATACCACCACCGCGGCCAGGATCATCCATTTATGGCGCAAGACAATCGGCCAGTAATCCCACAGGCTGGGCACACGGCTGATCGCGGTTGGATAAGGCATCGAGAAGTCGGGACCCTGCTGGCGGCGCAGGTTGGCCAGCTCGTCCTTTGACGGCATGAGCATCCCGTAATTATTTCGAGGACCCATGGAACCGTTCCGTCCGATTTGCTGGTCTCGGACTAAAGTCAGAAACTGACCGCCAAAACGTAAATGGGGATGGGCCGGCCAGAGATCGCCCTTGATTGTAGCAATGTTCGAATCAAGCGAAAAGAATTTTCACGTGAGTAGTGGAGCAGTGATGCTCCACGAGACAGCGAAATGTGACAAGGTGGGTATAAACCCTGAGCGGGGTAGTGCCGGTTTAGTTCCCACAGGCTTTCGTGGGCTGTTCGCCTTCAACCACGCGTGTGATTTCGCGGGTCAGCGTGCTATCATGCGACAACTTCGCGCAACCCGGGTTCTCGGCTCGTGCTTTGACATACTTCTTGGGCTCGCTGACATGCTCTGGATCGCCCTGTTCTTCTTCCTCTCCGGCCTGTGCAGCATCGTCTATGAACTGGTATGGCTGCGACTGGCGATGGCCAAGTTCGGCGTCAACACTCCCCTGGTTTCGATCGTGCTATCGGTATTTATGGCCGGGCTGGGCGCTGGCTCCTGGATTGCCGGATGGGCAACCCGCCGGTATGGCAATCGGATCCGGTTTTCCGCGCTGCGCCTCTACGGTTTCATCGAGCTGCTGATCGGCATATCGGCTTTTGCGGTGCCGCTGGAACTCGCTCTCGGAAGTCGGTTTCTGGAAAACATCGCCAGTCAGGTTTCGATGTCGTCGGGAACCTTTTATCTGCTTTCCGGCCCGTGGCTGGCGCTAACGTTGATCCCGTGGTGTGCATGCATGGGCGCCACGATTCCCGTGGCGATGCTGGCCATTCGCCACAGCCTCGGAAACCATGCCCAGCGGTCCTTCAGTTTTCTTTATCTCTCCAATGTGATTGGCGCGGTTGGGGGCGCCTGTATTGCTCCTGCACTGATCGAACTCTTCGGTTTTCACGGCACGCTGCGCACTGCAGCATTGCTGAATGCGCTTATCTTCGTCCTCGCTCTGGGTGTAAGTTTCGCCTTTCAGAAAAGTGCTCCGTCCTCGAATGCGGTGGCCGCGGAATCGTCCTCCAGTCCCGCAAGTCTCGGCGCGCCTAATCGCATCGCTCTACTCCTTCTGTTCACGACTGGTCTCACCACGATGGGTGCAGAGGTGGTCTGGATCCGCCTGTACACCTACTTCATCGGGCCGGTAGTGTATTCCTTTGCGCTGATTCTAGCCGCTTATCTGGCCGCAACATTTCTCGGCTCGATGGTCTATCGCCTTTGGAGCCGCCGGCAGAGGGATTATGAAAACCCGCTGCTCTGGATTTCTCTCGCCTTCTCTGGCTTGCTGCCTCTTTTGACAGCCGACACAAGGCTGTTCATGAATAACGACCTGCGCGTGATCCTGGGGGTCGCGCCGTTTGCCGGAATTATCGGTTTCCTGACGCCAATGCTGGTGGATGGCTGGTCGGGGGGCGATCCCGACCGTGCCGGCCGCGCGTATGCGGTGAATATCGTCGGGTGCATCCTGGGGCCGTTGGTGGCGGGTTTTATTCTGCTTCCCTTGTTTGGAGAGCACACTTCGATGCTGCTGCTGGCTCTCCCCTGGTTCGGAATCGGCCTGTTTGGCGGCAAGCGGAAAGAGGCAGCGGAAGGACAACGTGCCGCTGGATGGCAGAGTTTCACGGCAGCGGTGCTCTTGATGGGGTCGCTCGCCATCTTCGCCTACAGCAAGGATTATGAGGCGCTCTTTCCGAAAAGGATCGTGCTGCGCGACAGCACGGCCACGGTGATTGCCGCCGGCGAAGGCATGGACAAACGGCTGCTGGTCAATGGCTTTGGAATGACCGTGTTGACGCCCGTCACGAAAATGATGGCCCATTTCACGCTTGCCAGCCTCACAACGCCGCCACGCAATGTGCTGATCGTCTGTTTCGGTATGGGCACCACCTTCCGCTCTGCCATGTCGTGGGGAATCCCTGTGACGACGGTGGAGTTAGTGCCTAGCGTACCTACGCTGTTCACCTACTATCATCCCGACGGCGCGACCTTACTGGCGTCGCCACGCGCGCACGTGGTCATTGATGACGGTCGCCGATTCCTGGATCGCACTTCAGAGAAATTCGATGCCATCATCATCGATCCACCGCCGCCCACCGAGGCTGCTGGATCGAGCTTGTTGTACTCGCGTGACTTCTATGTGTTGGCCAAGCAGCATCTGGCCCAGGGAGGAATCCTGCAGCAGTGGTTCTTCTTTGGTGACAACACCGACCGCGCAGCAGTAACTCGGGCTATCGTCGATGTATTCCCCTACGTCAGGGTGTTTCAGTCGATGTGGGGAGATCCCAGCTTCCATTATCTTGCCAGCGACAGTCCGATCCTCGACCGAACGGCCAGCGACCTCGTGTTGCGCACGCCTCCCGCCGCGATTAAAGACATGATGGAGTGGGGGCCGGCAAAGACTCCGGAGGAGCAGTTTGAGCTGTTGCTCTCGCGTGAGCTGTCGCCGCTGCGGCTCATCAAGCCCTCTCCCGCGACCCCGGACCTAGACGACGACCATCCCATTAACGAATATTTCCGCGTCCGGCAGTTGTTTCCGTCGCTCGTGAGCGGGCAGAGAGGCCGGGAAGTCGGCAGGATCGCCGGCGATCCTGGCGGCAAGTCCGACGATCATTGAACGGTTTGGTTGACGGGTCGGGCCGTTATGATGGTGCCGTCGCAAGGCTATGCTAAACTCTCCGGCGACACGCTCACTACAGCAAGGCCGTCAACTGCGAAGCGGGCCTTTGCCTCTTCAGCGAACGCTAGGATTCGACCTTCCATGGCACTCGTCCGGCATTAATGAAAGAGTCTCCCCTATTCGTTGACGAGAACTTGCCTGGCGAAGCCAGCGAAGCCGCCGAAGCCTGCGCCTCGGTTCCCGTCCCCACCGGATATCGCGCCTTGTTGCAGACGCTGCTGCGCGGCCAACTCACCGGCGCGGCCATCGCCCTGATCATTCGCCAGATCATCATCATGGGACTCAGCGTCGGCAGCAGCGTTGCCGTCTCACGCTGGCTGGGTCCGGAGGTGGTGGGCCGCTTCGCGATTCTCATCTTCATCACCCAGGGCATCCTGGGGTATTTCGGCGACCTCGGCCTCAAAGCCGCGCTGATCCGCAAACGCGGCGCACTGGAGGAGACCGAGCTGGCCACTGCGCACAAGGTCATCCTCGGCATATCGACTCTCTTTGCGGTAGTGATGGCCGCGCTGCTGCCATTCGCTCTGCGCCTGGTGAAGCTAGGTCCGGAAAACTATCTGCCCGCAGCCATGTTCCTTGTGCTGCTGATAATCCGGAATCAGCGCACGGTTCCGCTGGCCATGCTGGAACGCGAGATGCGCTTCAAGGCAGTCAGTGCGGTGGAAGCTGCCGAGAGCCTGATCTACACACTGCTGTTAGCCACGCTCGCGTTCTTTCATAAGGGCGTCTGGTGCTACGTCGTCGCCATGGGATGCCGCGATCTGTTCGGCAGCACCGCCTTCAACCTGCTGGCGCATACCCCGTGGAAAAGCTTTTCCTGGGCATCGTTGCGTCCGCATGTCGGTTTCAGTCTGGTGTATCAGGGCGGTTCGCTGTTGAATATGCTGACCCTGGCGTTTCCGCCGATCTTCATCGCCCGCGCGATGGGCAAGAACGCCGTTGGCTACGTCTCCTGGGCGTCGACGCTCTCGATCTACCCGCTGGTGATTTGCAACGCCATGGGCCGCATCTACCTGCCGGCGTTCAGCAGTGCCGCGAATACGCCGTCGCTGCTGCACTCGCGCGTGGAGAAGTCGCTGCGCATCAACGCCAGCATCGCGTGGCCTGCCTGCGCCGTGCTGGCCAGCCTGAGCGTGCCTATCATCCATTATGTCTTCACTCCCAAATGGCTGCCGGCGCAGCACCTGCTCTATGCGTACTGCGTGAATGCCGTCATGACCGCGGTGGGCGTGCCGTTGACGGAGCTGTTTTTTTCGCAGGACGATGCCTGGTTTAACTTTCGCTTCTGCATGTGGTGGACGCTGTTGACCTGGTCGGTGGGCACCTACGCCGTGCTGCGTTATGGGCTCCCGGGATTTGCCATTTTCCAGGCGCTGTTGCAGAGCACGTGGTTCCTGGCCTTCTTCCACGCGCGCAAAACCGAGGGTCTGCGGGTGTTCGGCCCTCTGCTCGAGCCGCTGGTTTTCTCCGCCGCGCTGGTGCTGGGCAATCGTGCGCTGGAGTATTCGGGCATCCTGACTTCGATCTATCGCCTGGGCGCGCTCCTGGCGGTAGAGGCGGTATTGTGCGGAGTGTTCCTGGTGCGGATGCTGTTGAGCTGGCAGGCGGGCAACGGATCGGTCGCACTACAGCGAGAGCGCAGCCGATGAGCTGAGCGGAGAGCGGTTCATGTCGGACGTCGACAAGTGGTATCGAGACTACTGGGCGCGCCATCAGGCCCGCGAAGTCATGTACCGGACGCTGCGAGCGCGCTGCCTGTCGTGCGAAGACCGGCCCGAGCTCAACGAGTACGAGCAGGTCATCTTCGATCGCACCCGGCACGCAGGGCGGCTGCTGGACTACGGCGGCGGAGACAATCGCCTGAAGCGCAAGTTTCTGGCGGCCGGATTCGCCGGAAAGTATGAGACGCTCGACATCTCCCGCGAAGAGCAGCACACGTACTCGTCGCTCTCCGAAGTTAGCGGACAATTCGATGCGATTTTGTGTCTGGAGGTGATCGAACACATGTCGCTGAACGATTACGTCGATCTGATGGACGCTCTCGGCAAGCTGCTGTCGCCGGGCGGCGTGCTGGTCATCTCCACGCCTAATCCGCTCTGTGTCGTTCCTATGTGGGCCGGCGATCCGGGCCATGTGCAGCAGTTCCCCATAGCCGACCTGGCCGCCGATCTGGTGGTCCGGGGCCATCAGGTGGAGGCTTTCCGGGTGCGTTACGGCGCCTGGCCGAAGGGCATTCGTGAGCGCACGCGGTTTTTTGCCATGCGCGCTCTCTGCTACCTCTTGAGCGTCGATTATGCTCATGGAATCGTTGTGATCGGGAAAAAGGAAGCGCCACAGTAGGACAGCCGCGATGAGTCGCGCGAGAAATGCCGCGAAAACCCGTGCTCAACGCCGCCGGCGGCGCAAGTCCGGAGAGACTGGCGAATCCGTATCGCCTCCTGGTGGCGTCAGGCTGGATGTAATTCTGTGCCTTGCACTGGCGGCGATCACGATCGCGCTCTACCTTCCCGCGATCGGGCACGCGTTCCTGGTCTTCGACGACTCGGACTACGTCACGGCTAACCTTCACATCCATCAAGGTTTGAGTTGGAGCACTGTCAAGTGGGCATTCACGGCCACCACGGCGGCGAATTGGCATCCTCTCACCTGGCTTTCGCACGCTTTTGACTATCAGATCTTCGCCATGCATGCGGCGGGGCACCACCTCGACAGTGTGCTTCTGCATGCCTTGAATGCCGTGCTGTTGTTTCTGCTGCTGCGCTGGATGACAGGCCGACGCGGCCCAAGTCTGCTGGTGGCGGCGCTGTTCGCCTTGCATCCCATCAATGTCGAATCGGTGGCCTGGGTGGCGGAGCGCAAGAACCTACTCAGTACCTTGTTCTTCCTGCTGGCGATCGCTGCTTATGTCCGGTACGCGCTAAAGCCTGATTGGCGAAGATACCTGCTCATGGCTGCCCTGTTTGCCGCAGGATTGATGGCCAAGCCGATGGTTATCACGTTGCCGTTTGTTCTGTTGCTGCTGGATTACTGGCCGCTGGGAAGGGTCGCCATTCGCCATTCGCCATTCGCTCTTCGCCAGAGAGACTCCCACTCGCTTTCTGGCGAAAAGCGAACAGCGAATGGCGAAAAGCGATTCCTTTGGTTGCTCATCGAGAAAATCCCGCTGCTGGCTCTCTCCGCCGCCAGCGCGTGGATCACTCTGAAAGTGCAGCGCAGCGGATATGCGGTACGAACTCTGGCGCAGTTCCCGCTGCCGGTTCGGATCGAGAATGCCCTGACTTCCTATGTTCTGTATCTGTGGAAGACGGTGTGGCCGGCGCAGTTGGCGCTCTACCCGCATGCGGCAATCGCCCCGCCGCCGCGCCAGTGGATTTCCTCAGCCCTGGTCCTTGGCGCGATTACCGTGCTGGTCATTCGCTTTCGCCGCCAAGGCTATTTGCCCGTGGGATGGTTTTGGTTCCTGGGCACGCTGGTTCCGGTCATTGGACTGGTGCAGGTAGGGCAAGGCGCGATGGCCGATCGCTACGCCTATCTGCCGTTACTCGGAATTTTTATCATGATCGCGTTCGGCCTCGACGATCTGGCAGAGGGATATCACCTGGCTCCTGCCTGGAGAGTGATTCCCGTAGCGTGCGCCCTGGCAGCACTGGGCTGCGTCACGTACCGGCAAACCGGCTATTGGGCGAATGATTATGAGCTTTGGGCGCACACGTTATCGGTTGCGGAGAACCCATTTGCGCACGACGCGATGGGTTCGGCCTTGCTGGATCCCCGCATGGAGATCATCGCGGAGGACGATGACGGACACAACCGTCTAAATGCTGCGCGGCAACACTTCGAGCGGGCTTTAGAGCTGCGTCGGCAACTGGCGCCGCAAAATCCCGCAGCCTACCTGCCGGACGTGGCCACTACACTGAATAACCTCGGCAACCTGGACCGGCTGGAGAACCGCCCGCAGGACGCGCGCCAGGCTTACGAAGAGGCGTTGAACATCCAGCGGCAACTCGTAGAGCAAGGTCTGCAGCCTTTTCCGCCGGACGAGGCGGTGACGCTGAACAACCTGGGCCGGCTGGAAAAGGACAACGACCAGATGGAACCGGCGGAGGAGCACTTCGGGCAGGCGTTGGAGATTTATCGGCGAATGGCACAACGTGATCCGGACACCTATCTACCCAAAGTTGCCGAAACGCTGAACAACCTAGCCTTCGTCGATCGGCAACAGCAGCGCATGGAAGAAGCGCGGGCGCACTATGAAGAGGCATTGCAGATTCGCCGGGAGTTGGCCACCCTCGATGCAGACGCGTACCGTCCGGCCTTGGCGACGACCCTAAATGATTTGGGAGTGCTGGATGCCAGTCAAAATCGAATCGAGAATGCGAGGCGAAACTATGCGGAAGCGTTGCAGCTGTACCGTCAACTGGCGCAGCACGACCCGCAGGCGTACACGCCTTACCTGGCCGCAACTCTGAACAATCTGGCGATGCTGGACGAGAGCCAGGAGCGATGGCAGGAATCCCGCGCCTACTTTGAAGAGGACCTGAATCTTTTTCGGAAACTGTATCAGGATGACCCCAGACGCTATCGCGGCGATGTTGCCCGGGTGGAAGCAAGTCTGGCAGAGCTGGAAAAGAAATCGTCTTCTCAATAGACAGTTTGATGAACCTCGAAAATCCGAAACGACCGTTACGCGTCGGCATCGATGGCCGCGTCCTGATGCATTACGAGATGCGCGGCTTCGCGCGCTATACGGTCGAGCTATGTCGCGCGATGAAGGAGATTGCCGGCCGCGACGTGGAGCTGATTTCCTTTTCTCCCGAGCCGGTCGCGCGCGAGTTTCTCCGGCTTCTGGATATCACGCCGGTGGTTTTCAAAGCGTCGCGCGAGATTCTCTGGGAGCAGGTTGAATTACCTCGGCAGCTGGCGAAAGAACGCATCGACGTCTTTCATGTCACCACCAACCGCGGCCTTCCCTACCGCCGCGTTGCGAAGTATGTCGTGACTTGCCACGACATCATCGACCGGCTACCGCAATATTCCGACGGAGAGACCACGCGCGGTGCGCTGCGCAAGCGTTATGCGGATTTCATTTCGCGCCACAGCGCCGACCGCTTCGTCACCGTTTCCGAATTCTCCAAGCGGGATATCTGCCGGTTTCACCGGCTGCCGCCGGAGCGGGTACTGGTGGTCTACAACGGCGCGGGCGAACGATTCTACGAGCAACTGCCGGACGAGCGGATTGCGGAAGTCGGACGCAAGTACGGCTTGCAGGGAGAATATTTTTTGTTTCTCGCCGGTTTTGACAAGCGCAAGAACGCCGCGGCGCTCGTAGAAGCCTTCGCACAGTTGCCGCACGATCTTCCGCCGCTGGTTCTGGCGGGTGACCACAAGTGGGAGTTCGCCCGCGTAGCTGAGCTGATCGCGGCGCTCGGGCTTGACGATCGAATTTCCTGTCCCGAGCAGGTCGCTGATGAGGAGCTGCCTGCGATTTATCAAGGCGCGATTGCGCTGGTGCATCCTTCGCGCTACGAAGGCTTCGGGTTGCAATTGGTGGAAGCGATGGCGTCAGGCATACCGGTGCTTGCCTCCGATGTGACAAGTCTGCCCGAGGTGCTCGGGGGCTGCGGACTGCTGTTCGACCCGGAGAATCCGGCTTCCATAGCGCGGGCGATGGAGCGCGTGGGACGCGATCCTGAATTGCGAAAAGCTCTGGCTGAACGCGGACGCCAGCGGGCGCGCTCGTTTTCCTGGGACAACGCCGCGCGGCAGATCCTCAACTTGTATTGCGAGTTGCTAGGCCTTAATCGCGAATTTCGTGAGAATCATCAACCCGAAGCCACGGAGCAGCGGCGGTGAGGATCGTTATCGTCACACCGGCTGTGCCCCATCCGTTCGGCAACACCGCGGCGCGCTGGTTCTATGTCCTGATCACCGAGCTTGTGGCGCGCGGCCACGAGGTCGCGGTGGTCGCTGCGACGGAAGAATCAGAGGTGCGCGTAGCCGAAGCGAAACAGCGGCTGGCGCAACACGAAGGCAAATTCACGCTGCATTGCCATCGGCTAAAGGTGGACCCGTTCGCACCACGACGGAAGTGGCAGAACTTTGTGCGTCCATTCAGCGAGCTGATTCAGGACCGCGAGCTGCGGGAATTGGTTGGGCGAGAGTTGCGCCAGGGCTACGATGTGCTGCATCTGGAGCAGATGGCGACCGGTTGGCTGGGCGTTGGCAATCCGCGAGCACTGCTCAATCTGCACTACCTTGACGTCATCGATTGGTCGCAGCGTGCGAACATGACACTGGGCGAGCGCAAAGCGCTCTGGCAGGCGCAGCGGGCCACTACGCGGTTGCTGCACGAGGTCATGAACGTCCGGCTGCTGACGCCACGATTGAAGGAAGCGGCCGAGGCCATCAATCCCGACGGACGCTATTGGGTGGTTCCTTTCGCACTCGATACAGCTCTTTATCCGCTGCTGCCGCCGGCGGCTGAGCCGGTTGTGGGGATGATCGGTTCCATGCACTGGGAGCCCTCACGCTCGGCGGCACGGCGCCTGATGACGCGCATCTGGCCACTGGTGAAACAGCGTGTGCCCACGGCCCGGCTGTACATCGCCGGCTGGAATGCCGCCAAGTATCTGAGCGATTGCGCTTCACAGCCGGACGTTGTGCTGGCCGAAAATCTGGAACATCCGAGCGCGTTTTTTTCGCAAGCCGCCGTGATGGTCTACGCCCCCTCGCGCGGCAGCGGGATGAAGGTGAAGGTGATGGAGTCGATGGCCTATGGCGTTCCGGTGGTGACGACGTGGGAGGGCATGGAGGGAATCGTGTATCAAAACGGCCGCGAATGCTGGGTGGCCGAAAGCGATCACCAACTGGCGGAGAAGGTCTGCCGCCTGCTGGAGAACCCTTCCGAGCGCCGCCAGATGCGCGGCGCAGCACGCCGCCTGATGGAAGAGCATTACTCGCCGCGTCCCGTGGTCGATAAAATGATCCGCGTCTACCAGGAAGTGATGCAATCGGCCAAAGGCGATTCGCCTTCTTTGCTATGCAGCTGAAGACGGTTCTATACGCGGGTTCGCTGATGCTGCGTTTCCGCAATGGCGCAACTTTGGTGCGGCAGATGCGGGCGTCTGCGCCGTCGGATGCAGTAGTGCTGTGGGACGGGACGCGCATCGCACACCCTCCCGCACGGCATGGTTTGCTGGAAGCCTTGCAGGAGATCTGGATGGAGCGGATCTACACGCAGGGTTTTTATCGCCCTGCGGACGGTGACATGATCGTCGATGCCGGTGCGAATATCGGACTGTTCGCTATTTACATTGCGCGGCAGAATCCGAGATGCCGCGTCGCCGCACTGGAACCGTTTGCGGAGAACTTTGGATATCTCGAAGCCAACGTCGAACGAGCCGGACTGAAGAACATAACCTGCCACCAGATTGCGCTGGGTGCAGCGTCCGGCACCGGGACGATGGAGGCCATGGGAAGTCGTTCGCTGGACCATGTTCTCCACGTCAATCCGCAAAACACGAATGGCGTTCCGGTAATGCCGTTGTCGGAAATCTTCGCGGTCGCCGGCACCGATGCAATCGACTTTCTCAAGGTCGACATCGAGGGATCGGAGCGCGATGTCTTTGCCGCGGTGACGCCTGAAGTGCTCGGCCGCTGCCAGCGCATCGCGATCGAATATCACGACCACATGGTTCCCGGTACGCTGGAGTTGCTTCGCGAAAGGTTAAGCCCCAGCCACGAGATCATGACACGGCCTTCGCAAATGCAAGGCTGCGGCATCCTGCTGGCTCGACGCCGCGAATTGACCAGGTAGACGCGTCGCGAGCACGGTGCATGAGAATTAGGGTAGTCTGATTAAGTCAAAGCTAAGTCCCGCAGCGGCTGGAGCCGCAATTATTCCGTGGCAGTTACGGACGGCGTGAAGAGATTGTGTCGCGACTCGTGTCGCCGCTGCCGCGGCTCCAACTTTTCCCCACTGCTACCCGGCGCTTACGCCCCGGGCTAACTCCATCCCGCCGCTGCGCGGCTGGTTACGTCGCAGTTCGCGATGTTGACCCCACTCGAGAATTGGCTCGCCAGTCGTCACACAGTCTCGGCCGTCCCCTTCAGGAAGGCAGCACTTAATCAGACTTTCCCTGGCAAGAAAAAGGGACGATGGCCGTTCTGCCACCGTCCCTGCGCGATCAAACCAGATCGGGTTGGTCCTACGGATTGGAAGTGTAGGTGTACTCGTTGTAGTACCACGTGCCTGCGATCTGCGACCACAGCGTGACGTAGATCTGGCTGCCGTTGGCCGGCAGCGTGTTGACCGTCGTACTGGTCTGTGTGCCCAGGCTGCCCGACTGGTAGTAGTTGTTGCCGCCCATGGTGCTGCCCACATCCAGCCAGTACGAGGTTGCCGTGCCATTGCCGTTGTTCCACATAAACGTCACGGTATTGCCGCTTAGCGTGGATCCCGGCGTCGGCGACTGCATCACCGCCAGCCCCGAGGATGGGCTGAATGCCGTGTACATGTACTGATTGTTGAGCCATTGGCCGCCGGCGTACGAGTACAGCGTTACGTAGACCGGACTGCCGTTGCTTGGCAGATTGTTCACCGTCGTCGTCAACACGTTGCCCAGATTGCCGGACTGGTAGTAGTTGTTGCCGCCCATCGTGCTACCCACATCCAGCCAGTACGCGGTTGCGCCCATGCCCGCCGACCACGTGAACGTCACCGACGTTCCCGGCAGCATCGAGCCCGGCGTCGGCGAGGTGATCACGCCCCTGGCATTGCTGCCGTTGAAGGCGGTGTAGGTGTACGGGGTGCTCACCCATGAGCCGTTGATCTGCCAGTACAGCGTCACATATACCGTGCTGCCGTCGGTGGGCAGATCGTTGATCGTGGCGGAGAGCGTCGACGTCGGCATGCTTCCCGACTGGTAGTAGTTGTTGCCGCCCTGCGTGCTGCCGGCATCGATCCAGAAGGCAGTCGTTCCCGGAGGCCCAAACCACTGGAAGGTGGCGCTGCTGCCGGGTAACGTCGATCCCTGAGCCGGGTTGTAGATTCCGCCCTGCGTGGGCGTAAAGCTGGCGTTGTAAACCGCGGTCGTCGCGGGCGCCGTCACCATATCGCTGGTGTTGGTCGTGCCGTCCTGCCACTGGGTGAAGGTGTACTGCGTTCCCGACACGATCTCCGTTGCCGTGACGCTCAGCGTACACTGACTTCCCGGCGTCCAGGTCAGCGTAACCGGAGCGACATAGCTTCCCGGCGCGCATCCTGTGCCGGAGGTGGTGACGGTGAGTCCCGCGGGCGTGGTTGTGATCTCGACGTCGCCATTCGGAATGCTCGGAGCAAACGATACGCCCTTGAAGTTGGAGTCGGATGGCGCTGCCGTAAGCTGCGTAAAGGTTGTCTGTCCCGTCGTGCATGAACCCGAGCTTCCGCCCGCCGTGGTCGCCCCCAGGCAATCTGTGATTCCATAAAGGAAAGTCGGATCAAGATCGGCGATCGTGTAATTGGTGGCGTAAAGGCTGACGCTGCCATCACTGTTCACAACGCCGGTCAGACCGTATAAGCCAGTCGTGCCGTCGGTGTTGGTGGAGCAGGTAGTGTCGCCCGACTTCGAGTTTGGATTTTTCACCAGGTTCAATCCCTGGTAGAGGGTGTATTCCCAAGTCCAGGTCCCGCTAACGTTCACCCACTTCTGCAGCCCGCCGGCGCCGCACAGGCTGTAAGGCGTCTCGTTGTCTGCCGAAGTATTCTTCGGGCTGCCGGTGTCCGCCACATACAAGACTGTCGAGCTGGCGAAGAAGTAATTCGACGGGCTCAGGTTGATGTATTCTCCCGACACGTTGATCCCGTTGGTTTCCGCTGCGGTTAGTTTCACCCTGCCCGTTCCGCCGGCGTTGCCGAACCCGGATAACAGAGACGGGCCGTTGGGAACACCCGTTGGACAAAGGCCGCCGGGAGCGGTTGCGCACGAGTACGTGGTGGTGTACGGAGGTGATCCCATCGTGCCGATGTAGTCACGGTTGTAGGACCCTGTCTTGCTGTCCATGGAAACGTACAAGGTGTCGTTAGCAATCTGGACCGTCCGCGTGTCCTGGGACTCGCCGGTTCCGCCGTCATCGCCGGTAATCGATGATGTCACCGAGCTGCTGCCCACCATGGTGAAGAAAACTCCGCCGGTGGCATCACCGCTGGTGCCCTGGCCGGAGACGTAGATGTTCACTCCATCGGCGGTGTAGGTGCTGCGGGGATTGTTGCCGTTGAAGATGTTGTAAAGTGCGGTCGAGCTATTGACGTTACCGTTGGCATCAATCAACGCTACGACTCGTGGCACCGGGATGTAGCTTTGCCCCGTCAAGCTGCCGGATTGGGCGAGAGCACCGGCGGGCTCGCCGTATTGGGTGGGATTCGCGTTAAAACCGCTGGCGTTGACGCCGTATCCCATGACCGTCAGATATTGGCCCCCGCCTGAGAGCTGCAGCGTGCCTTCCGACGAGGATCCGTATTCACCCGAGACTTGCACATTCGCCGCCGAGTTGTTTTGCGGCAATACCAGGGAATTTACGTACGAGACGCTTGATGTCCCCGTCGGCGCATACTGAAACAGCGTGAGGGGCGCGCCCTGGTTGTCGCCGTAGCCGCCCACCGAACTGTTGCCGCTGCCATTGCCGGTGCCATTGGGGATGTTGGTGCATGTTCCCCCATAATTGCCACAGCCTTCCACCGTGACCACCAGATTGCCTGGCTGAAAATAGGTTTGGTTTTGCGCGAATGCTGGGATCGCCACCACCACCGCAACTGCGAGAGCAATTCTTTGAATTGTTTTATTGGCCATGCAGACTTTTCCTTTTCGCAAATAATCAGCCCGGACGTTGTGGGCGTAAGCGCGGGAAGGCTATCATCCCCGCTCGAGTTCCGAAGTTAAATGACTGTGAAATTCGCGCTGAGTGGATCAGTCGTTAATGCACCGGCTCGACACCGCACAAATAGGAGTCATCGCCGCTGATCATGGGCACTCGCCGCCCCGTCTGAAATTGAAGCTCTAATTCGACATTGGCCTTGGCCAAAAGATTTGGCCGGCTGTGTAGAATCATCTGACCTATGAGTCGCACCAGGACTCTCCGGAAAACACGGGCTGAGGCTCGCCAGCCAACGAAAGGGGTAGCGCCTCCGAAAAAGGAACCTTTCTTTTCCGGCAATAAGTTGAATGTCCTGCTCGCCGTTTTGCTGGCGGTGGCAACGCAAGCGTTGTATAGCCCCGCGCTGCAAAACGGATTCTTGATGTGGGATGATCAGGACTACGTCAGGGGAAACTCCCACATTCATCACGGCCTGACACGGCACACGGTGAAATGGGCATTCACCTCCACCTACGCGGCCAATTGGCATCCCCTGACCTGGCTCTCGCACGCTCTGGATTACCAACTTTTTGGGTTGCATCCGTGGGGCCATCACCTGGACAGCGTGCTGCTGCATTCGCTGAATACGGCGCTTTTGTTTGGGCTTCTGGCGTGGATGACCAGGCGCACCGGCCCCAGCCTGCTGGTGGCCGCGTTGTTTGCTGTGCATCCCCTCAACGTCGAATCGGTGGCTTGGATAGCGGAGCGCAAGAACCTGCTGAGCACGCTGTTCTTCTTTCTGGCGATCGGCGCGTACGTCTGGTATGCCCAGAAGCCGAACTGGCGGCGATACCTGCTGGTCGCCGCGCTGTTCGCCGCGGGCCTGATGGCCAAGCCGATGGTCATCACACTGCCGTTTGTGCTTCTGCTGCTGGATTACTGGCCGCTGGGAAGAATCGCTCTTCGCTTCTCGCCTTTCGCTCTTCGCCAGAGTGAGTCGCACCTGCCTTCTGGCGAAAAGCGAATAGCGAATAGCGAAGAGCAATTCTCTGGCGAGGAGAGATTCGTGCGACTCCTGCTGGAGAAAGTTCCGTTGCTTGTCCTGTCGGCGGCCAGCGCGTGGATAACGTTGCGCGCGCAACGAGGGTCGGTCCGTAGTTTTGCTGAGATCGGGCCTGCCGTGCGGACAGAGAACGCCCTTGTAGCCTACGTGTTGTATGTGTGGAAGACGTTGTGGCCGGCGCGGCTGAGTGCGCTTTACCCTCATCCGACAAATCTGCTTCCCGCCTGGCAGGTGGTGTTGTCTGCGCTCTTCTTGCTGGCGGTTGTTGCCCTAGTCGTGATATTTCGCCGCAAGGGCTATCTGCCGGTTGGATGGCTCTGGTTTCTGGGCACGCTGGTTCCGGTCATTGGCCTGGTCCAGGTCGGGGAAGCGGCCATGGCCGATCGCTACGCTTATCTGCCGCTGATCGGGATCTTCATCATGATCGCCTGGGGCGTCGACGATTGGGCGGACGCCAATCGAGTCCCGATTCTATGGCGCGCGATTCCCGCGCTGGCGGTGGTGATCGCTTTGGGTTTCTGTACCTCCCTCCAGATGCGCTATTGGGAGAGCGATTACACCTTGTGGGAGCATGCCGTGGCGGCGTCGGAAGACAATCCCAACGCACAGCAGTCGCTGGCGGATGCGCTGGTTTCTCCCGAGCAGTCCATGAGCGCTAAAGACCTTCAGCGCCTTGACACCGAGCAGAAGCGGTTGGACTCGGCCAGTCAGCACTATGAGGCGGCCTTGCAGATCTACCAGCGGCTGGCGCAGGAAAATCCGACTGCATATCTGGGCAGAGAGGCTGGGGTACTCAACAACCTTGGCAACGCCGCCAGAATGCAGAATCGGATCGATGAGGCGGGCCAGAGATTCGCCGAGGCTTTTGCGATTTACCGCCCGCTGGCGCAACAGAACCCTGAGACGTACCAGCCGGATTTGGCGATGACGCTGAACAATCTTGGTAGCGTGGCTATACTGCAGAACCGGCCAGACGAAGGCTACGACCGCGAAGAAGCGGCGTTGAACATGTACCGGCAACTGGCGCACCAAGATCCGGACAAGTACCAACGAGGAGTATTCGGCGCGTCGACGAACCTGGCATTCCTGGCCCACACGGCGAACAATCTTGGGAACCTGGCCATGCAGCGGAGCCGCCTTGACCAGGCGCGCGCCGACTATGAGCTAGCCTTGAGAATCTGTCGCCAATTGATCAGCGAAGGTTTCGCACAGTGCTTGCCGGAACTAGCCAATGCGCTGTTGGGTCTGGGATTCCTGGAACGAGCCGAGAAACGCCCGGACAAAGCTCGTTCCTACTTCGAGGAGACCACAGCAATCGATCGCCAACTGGCAATGCTGGACCCGCAAAAGTATTTGCCTGCCCTCGCCAGCCGGCAACTGAACCTTGGGAACTTCTATACTGAGCAAAACCAATTGGAATTGGCGCGCCCGAACTACGAGGCGGCGGTGCAAACCTACCGTCAACTGGCGCAGCAATCTCCCGACACATACCTGGGCGACTTAGCCGGGACACTGACCAACCTGGCCCTCGTCGATCAGCTTGAGAAGCGATTGGCCGAATCCCGCGCCAACTACACCGAGGCCCTCGCGATCTACCGTAAACTCGCCCAGGGAAATCCGGGCAACTATGCCAACAATGTGGCGCGACTCGAGACCAGCCTGAGAGAACTCGGGAGCAAGCCCGCTTCGCGATAATTCTGCGCCGTGCCGATTGCCTCGACGATTACGCCTGTCGTCCCGGGCGCGAACAGCCCGCGCCTTTTCTTCTTCAAGTTCTCCTCGTCTGTGTAGAATCATTTGACGCATGAGCCCCGCCAGGACGCTCCGGAAAATGCGCGCCAAGGTTCGCCAGCCAGCTACAGCTTCGCTGCCTCCGAGAAATGAACTATTCTTTACCGGCAAGAAGCGGAATGTCCTGCTCGCTGTTTTGCTGGCCGCCGCGACCATCGCGCTGTACTCGTCTGTGCTGGGCCACAGGTTCGTGGTCTGGGATGATCAAGAATATGTCACCGCCAATGCTCACATCCGCAGCCTGAATTGGAGCACCGTCAAGTGGGCGTTCACTGCAACCTACGCCTCGAACTGGCATCCGCTGACCTGGCTCTCGCACGCCCTGGATTACCAGCTCTTTGCCCTTAATCCCCTGGGGCATCACCTGGACAACATGTTGCTGCACGCGCTCAACGCCGCGCTGTTGTTTTTGCTGCTGGTGTGGATGACGAAGCGCACCGGCCCGAGCTTGTTCGTGGCAGCATTGTTCGCGCTCCATCCGCTGAACGTCGAGTCGGTGGCATGGGTCGCGGAGCGCAAGAACGTGCTGAGCACGCTGTTCTTCTTTCTGGCGATCGGCGCCTACGTTCGCTATACGCGCAAGCCGGATTGGCGCCGATACCTGTTGGTAACCGCGATGTTCGCGCTGGGACTGATGGCCAAGCCGATGGTCATCACGTTGCCGTTTGTGCTGCTGCTTATGGATTACTGGCCGCTGGGAAGATTCGCTATTCGCTATTCGCCGTTCGCTTTTGGCCAGAAGGATGCGCCCGGTGTTTCTACCGAAAAGCGAACAGCAAAGAGCGAACAGCGATTCCCGCGACTCCTGTTGGAGAAAGTTCCACTGCTGCTTCTGTCGGCAGCTAGTGCGTGGATCACGCTGGTCGCGCAGCACTCCGGTTACGCGGTGCGCAACTTGCAAGAGTATCCATTCGTTTTTCGGGCTGAGAATGCTGTGTTGGCGTACAGCTTGTATCTCTGGAAGATGCTCTGGCCGGCACGACTGGCGGCGCTGTACCCAAATCCCGCGAACGCGCTGGCCCTGTGGCAGGTGATGCTGTCAGCGGTGATCCTGATCGCGATCACGGCGCTGGTGCTGGTGTTTCGCGAGAAGCGCTATCTGGCAGTGGGATGGTTCTGGTTTCTGGGGACGTTGGTTCCGGTCATCGGACTGGTGCAAGTGGGCGAGGCGGCAATCGCCGATCGCTACGCCTACATTTCGCTGATCGGCATTTTCATCATGATCGCCTGGACCCTCGACGACTGGTCGAACGAGAAAAGCGTCGACACGGCGTGGCAGCTGATTCCGGCACTGTGCGTACTGGCGGCATTAGGGTTCGTGACGTTCCACCAGATCGGCGTTTGGGAAAGCGAATACCGCTTGTGGGCGCACACGGTCGCGGTCACGGAGCAGAATCCATATGCGCACGCCATGCAGGCAGGTGCGCTGCTGAACCCGGATACAGCCATGTCCGCCGGCGATCTGGAGAGTTTTGATACGGTGCCGAAGCGCCAGGACGAAGCCCGCCGGCAGTATGACGAAGCGCTGCGACTCTACCGCCAAATGGTGCAGCAGAGCCCGGACACGTTCCTGCCCGACATGGCCACGACTTTGAGCAACCTGGGAAATGTCGCCCGGCTGCAGAATCAACTGGACGAATCCCGCCGCCGCTACGAAGAGGCGATGCAGTATTACCGGCAACTGGAAGCGCTGAATCCAAACCCCCATCTCACGAATACGGCCATGACACTGACCAGCCTCGCGGATGTGGATCGCCGTTTGCATCGCCTGGACCAGGCGCGCGCGAATAACGAAGCTGCGCTAAAGATTTATCGGCAACTGGTGCAGCGTGATCCTGACACGTATCAGCCGAAGATGGTCGACACGCTGATCAACCTGGGATTCGTGGAGCAGGCCATGGGCCAGCCCGGCAAGGCGTATCCGTATTTCGAAGAAGCTCTGCAGATCGGGCGGCAACTGGCGCAGCAGAATCCGAGGGTATATCTGCCGAATCTCGCTGGCCGCCTAGTCAACCTGGCGAGCTTCGAGCAGGAGCAGAAGCATGCCGATGACGCCCGTCGGCACTACGAAGAGGCGCTGGGGATTTATCAGCAGCTCGCGCAACAGAACCCGGCCGCGTTTCTGCCGCAAGTGGCGACGGCGTCGAACCTCCTGGGCAATCTGGATCAGGCGGAGAACCGCAGCGACGACGCACGCCAGCACTATACGCAGGCGCTGCAAGCGGTGTGGCAACTGGCGCAGCAGGATCCGAGGCAGTATCTGCCCGAACTAGCGTTGGAGCTGAGCACGCTGGGCAGAGTGGAAGGAATGTCGAACCAACTGGACGATGCGCGCCAGCATCTGGAAGAGGCGTTGAAGATTTACCGTTCTCTGGCGCAGCAGGACCCGGGCAAGTATCTGTCGGCGTTGGCGTCGACGCTGAACGATCTCGGACTGCTTGAGCGATTGCGGAAGCAGCCGGACCAATCGCGCGCGTACTACGCTGAGGCGATCGTCATCTATCGCCAGCTGGGGCACGTACAGCCGGGTCGATACGATGGCGACATTGCCCGAGCTGAGGCCGGCCTGGCGGAGCTAGTAAGGACAATGCCGGCACAACGATGAATGCAGCGAACGATTCTGGTGCGCGGTCGGACACTCGCGCGACGCGTGTGCTAACGGTCCTGCCGGATTTTCCCTTTCCCGCGAACAGCGGACTGCAGCTGCGTCACCTGAGCAATCTGGAGCTCGTGCGCCGGCTGGGCTGCTGTAGTGCTCTGCTGTATTTCACCACAGAAGCTCGCGAACCTGGGCAGGTCGACGCCAATCCGCTGGCGCGCATCTGCGACGAAGTTCATCACGGTGGCCGGCGATTTCCGCACGCGAACCTTTCCGCCGCGACACTCGCTGCACGCAAGCTGGGATTTCTGCTGCGCGGCGCTGCGGGATTGCCGGGACGCTACTATCCGTTCTCGATGTCTTACGACCAGATCGGCGCAGAAGCGATTGTCCTGGCCGAAGCGCAAAAAATGCGCGCCGACTTCGTGATTCTTGCCTCGATCTTCATGCACTACACAGCGGCGCTGCGGCGGCACGGTTTTCGCGTGATCGTGGATGCGGCCGACGTGCTCACCGATCTCAGCGCATCGTTCATGAGCCTTGAGGGACGCGGTGGCCGCCTCGGTCTTTATGCCAATTACCTTGCATGCCGCTCGCAGGAGCGTATCTTCCTGAAGCAAGCTGCGGAGGTGTGGGCGACATCAGCCGGCGAAGCAGAGGAATTTCGCCGCATCGCGGGCGGCGTTCGCGTGCTGGTCGTCCCCAACAGTCTGGATGAGCAAGCGGTGCATGCTGCGGACGATGCGCGCAACCGAGTGGTGGGCTTTATCGGCACGTATTCCTATCGCCCAAATCTCGATGCGGCAAACTTTCTGGCAGAGCAGGTGTTCCCTCGCGTGCGCAAAGAATGTCCGCAGGCGACGCTTCGCCTTGCCGGCGCTAACATGCCGGAAACGGCTGCAAGCAGACTGCGCGCGCTGGAGGGCGTCGAGGTACTGGGAAGGGTGAAGGATTCGGGCCGCTTCATGGACGACTGCACGGTGCTGGCCATGCCGGTGTTCCTTCGCGGCGGCGTGCCCCTGAAACTGGTCGAGGCAATGGCGCGCGGCAAAGCCGTGGTCGCGTCATCCGAGTTGGTCGCGGGCGTCGATGTCGCCGACGGGCGCGAACTACTGATTCGCCGCGACCCGCAGCAATACGCAGAAGCAATCCTGGCTTTGCTGAACGATGCAAACTTGCGGCAGTGTCTGGGCACAAATGCCCGCGCCGCCTTCCTGCGCCAGTTCTCCCTGGCCAGCGTGGAGGAGCGGCTGCGCCGTGATAGTGTGCTGATGGAACAGCCTTCGCGAGCGTCGCATCCGCAGGCGGTTGCCTTTCCATGAACCAGAAAGTCCTCGTCATCGGACCGTTGCAGCAGGGAGCGCTGGCGCAGAGCTACGCGCGCGCGTTCGAGCGGCTGGGCATGGAGGTAGTGCGCTTCGACTCCGAGCGTGCGCTGCGCGAGGCAAGCCGGTTCGCCGGCAATCGCATTCTGCGACGCGCGTTGCGACGGCGTCTGTGGAATGCCGTCAATCGCGAGGCGATGCAGGTGGCGCAAAGCGTTCGTCCCGCGCTGACGTTCGCGGTCAAGTGCTCATTCTTCCATCCCGAAACCGTCCGCGCGATTCGTAAGATCACGGGCGTGCCGTTCGTCAATTGCTATCCTGACAACCCCTACATGGGTATCACCTGGGATCCGCGCGAAGCATCCGCGCTGCGCCGCGATCTGATCGAGGTGCTTCGCCAGTACAGCATCGTTTTCATGTGGGAGCGCAGCTTGCTCGAACGTCTCGTGCGTGACGGAGTTGAGGCGCGCTATCTGACCTTCGCGGTCGATCCCGATCTGTACCGGCCGAGCGCGGTTGCAGAAGGGCTGGCGTGCGAGCGCTGCAACGCGATGCACGAGGTCGCGTTCGTCGCAACCTACACCCGCAGCCGGGGCGCTGAAGTCGCATCGATCCGCCGCCACACGGTCGCTATCTGGGGCATCCACTGGCCGCGCGAATGGCGCACGCTGCGCGGCCAGCATCGCGCTCACCCGCCGCTGTGGGGAGGCGCGGTCAGCGAGATCTACGCGCGCGCTCCGGTTTCGCTGAATGTGCTGAACGCCGAGAGCCTTGATGGCGCGAACATGCGCAGCTTCGAGATTCCCGGCAGCGGCGGTGTGATGCTGGCGCGCTATTCGCCGGAGCAGGATGAGATTTTCCCCGAGGGCGAAGCGGCGGCGTACTATCGCTCGCCGCAAGAGATCGACGGCAAGATCGACGAGTTGCTGGCCGATGCTGACTTGCGCGCCCGCCTGCGGCGCAACGCGATTCGTCTGGCCGGCGAGCAGACCTACGATGTGCGCGTCGCCGCCGTGCTGCGCGAGTGCGGATTGACCGCGCCCAGCACCATCGCGCCCAGGAGCTTCACAATTTGAGCGCGTCCTCGACTACGCCTGCGACTGATTTGCGCGTCGCCTTCGTCAGCGGCCACAGCCAATGGTGGGGCAAGCAGCGGCTGGTGGCGAAATATCTCAAGATGCGGCTGGAAGGCGTCATCTATCCCGACGTCTACTGCCTGGCGCTGATGCTCAGCGACAAGTTCGATTTTCTGCTGGAGGGCGAGAGCGTTCCGCGCGGCAAGTACGACGTGATTCTGGCTGAGCTGCAAGCCTCCGAGCCGCAGCTTCGCTACCTGGAATCGCTGGTCGAATCGGGCGATCCGCCGGTCGCCGTCATTCCCGGTCCGCCCGCGATCCTCTCGCGTGAGCTCAGCGATGCGAAGATGCGCATGGTTGGTCGCATCCTGAGCGGCGCGCGTTACGTCTGGGCGTATTCGCCGGAGCTGAAAACGTTTTGCGACGGCCTAATCGGCCGGGACCGCGCCAACCTGATTCCCTGGCCTTACGATCTTGTCGCAACGCAGAAACTAGGCGGATCGGCTCATCGTGAGCCGGGGCAGCGCCGCATTCTGATCCAGGCGCCGATGAGCTTTCACGACATCGTGCAGAACCATCCTTTCGTGCTCAAGGCCGTGCTGCTCGAGCTGTGGCAGGAATTGCCCGCCACGCTGCGGCAGGAGCTCACCTTTCACACCTTCATCTACAACGACGAGGACCGCGCCCGCTATCATTCGTCGGGCTTTGCGGAAGGCTTGCCGTTCGTGCTGCGGCGCAAGCTCGGCTATCGCGCGTTTGTGCGCTTCCTTGGCGGCTGCGATGGGGTCATAAATTTAACCGCAGGGAGCATCCTGGGCCGGATTACGTTTCTCTCTGCAGCGCTCGGCCGGCCGGGAATTTTCAGCGACAACAGCCAGCTCAATACGCAGCTCTATCCCGGCTCCTGCGTCGCCATATTCGACACGGTGCGGCTGCGCGAGCTGTTGCGCGCCATGCTGAGGGCAATTGCCGCCGGCACCGTGGACGAGCGTCTGCTCCCATCCTCAGACGCCGCCCGCAAAGCCGGCGACTTCCCAGCCAATCAGGCGCGGCTGCGTCAAATGCTGCTATCCAGGTAGACGTTCTGCGCCCCCCACCAGACCCATCTGGTGGAAACAAAGGTCTGCTTCGTTTTACCCCTCAGGCGCCGCTGCTTACCTTCGGCAGGCCG
>JASHXK010000095.1 GCA_030043575.1 Terriglobales bacterium | reverse complement strand
GACGGAGACCGTTGGCAGCAAGTCGACGAGCATCCATTTGTGCTTGTTTGGTGAAGACGATCTGCCACGACTTCACCAGCCGGGTTCCTTCTCGCAATCGTCAACCGGCGTCGCCAGACCTTCACGAATCGACTCCCGCATCCCGGGAATCGAAAGCAGGTACAGCGCTTCCTGGATCGCGTTCCAATCCTCTTCGGCGACCAGGACCGCATTGGCGCGCGGCCCGGTGATCAACACCGGCTCATGGGCATCGGCCGTTTCATCGAGCAAACGATACAGCTTCTGACGCGCCTCGCTGGCGTTCATGCTATTCATCCGAAGATCGTACGCTTTATCGTACGCCAAGGCAACAACCCCGAACTACCTTTGGCACTCAACAATTCCGAGTGCTAACCTTGACACACCTCTTCCCTGCTCCCTAGAATAATGATGTCGGACTGTATCTCAACATCCCCTTAACTTATTGCTAAGGCAGTAGTTTGCAGTCCTCAGGCGCAGCACATGGGTTCCCCGGCAGGCATTGGCAAACGCGAACGCGAAATCCTCACGGCTATCGTCGAGACCTACATCTCGAGCGGCGAGCCGGTGGGCTCGCGTACGCTGGCGCGCAGTAACCGCGAGAGCCTGAGCGCGGCTTCCATTCGCAACGTCATGGCCGACTTGGCCGACGCCGGCTACCTGGAGCAGCCGCACACCTCCGCCGGCCGCGTGCCGACCGCGCAGGCCTATCGTTTTTATGTGAAGCAGTTGACCGGCGAGGCGCGCCTCTCGCCCGCCGACGAGAGCCTCATCCAGGATTCGTTGCAAAGCTCGCAGGACCTGCAGGAGTTCATGGAGCGCAGCTCGCATGTGCTGTCGCTCATTTCCCGCGGCGTGGGCGTGACCGTCAGCTCATCCGCCGGGCAGCGCAACTCGTTAGAGCACGTCTATTTCCAGCGCATGGCCGACAAGAAGGTTCTGGCCGTCGTCGTAACCCGCAACGGTCTGGTGCGCGATCGCGTGCTCCGCATGAATCACGACCTCACCATCGGGGACCTGGAAGCCGCTGCGGCATACATCAATCAGAACTTCCGCGGCTGGGAGATGGAGGCCTTGCGCAACGAGATCGCCAGGCGCGTCCAGCAGGAGCGCAGCGAATACGATCGCCTGATGGCATCGGTCGAACAACTCTACGCGCAGGGGGCGCTGGCAACCGAAGGGGCCGCGCAAACGGTTTACGTGGAAGGCGCAGCCAACCTGGTCATCACCGAGCAGGACAAAGAGCGCCTGCGCCAACTGCTGGCGACGCTGGAAGAGAAGCAGCGCGTCGTCGAACTGCTCTCGGCCTACCTCGATACGCGCCAGGAGGCGGTGCGCGTGGTTGTGGGTCTGGAAGATGCCATGCCGCATCTAGATAATTTTGTGCTGATCGGAACGCCGGCGCGTGTGGGCGACGAGGTGAGGGGCTCGCTGGCTGTCATCGGCCCCACCCGCATGGACTACGAGCACACCATCACCGCGGTGTCGTACATTGCGCGGCTCTTCGATCAGTTGTGGAACGAGCCGGCGTAGGTGGGCATGGAGTTAGGTGGAACCGTTGGGCTGGAGAGTGCGCCTTAGGCGGGTGGAGCACGCCTTCAGGCGCGCAGCATGAGCTCTCGTAACGAACGGCTTTAGGCGTCGAGGTCATATCAGAGTAGCTCTCGTATTGTCACCTCGTGCAGAGCGTCCCTGATCGTGACCAGTCAGTCAAAGCAAGAGCTTCGTATCAGGGCACGACTTTAGTCGTGCCGGACGGGCGTTCACGTTTGTCATTCCTCGCGGACTTCAGTCCGCGAGGGCGGGTGTTTGGGTAGAGCGCGCCTTTAGGCCCGCGTCCAATGCTCTGATATTTTGTCATCACGAGCGGACTTTAGTCCGCGAGGAATCTGCTTTTTCGACTTAACAATTATGCCTTTCAAGAAGACCAACGGAAGCTCCGAAGCGGACCTGGAGCTGGATCACGAATTACCACCAGCCGAGCCTGGCGAGGATACAACCGCGGCGCCCGCACCTGGGACCTCCAAGTCAGCCGACCTGCAATCCGATTTGGAGAAGGCGCAGGCCGAATGCGCCGCTTATCTCGATCGCCTCGCCCGCCTGCAGGCTGAGTTCGACAACTATCGCAAGCGCAATGCCAGGCAGCAGCAGGAATATCGCGACTACGCGCTCGCCGATGCGCTGCAAACCCTGCTCCCGATCCTCGACAGCCTCGATCGCGCGCTCAAAACCAACGCCGCGTCGCTGGAAGATTTCCATGAGGGCATCGAGCTGATCGACAAGCAGTTCCATGATGCGCTGTCCAGGCTCGGGGTTGAGCCTGTGCCCGCCGAGGGCGCGGCCTTCGATCCGAATTTGCATCAGGCGGTGCAGATGGTCGACACCAGTGAAGTTGAGGACAATCATGTGATCGACGAGTTGCAGCGCGGCTACAAGCTGAAAGACCGCTTGCTGCGTCCGGCGATGGTGCGCGTCGCCCGCAATCCGAAGTAGATCTGTTCCGTGCGGGTCGGAGCGCGTGTGATTTTCGGGTTCACCTGGTTCGTAACAGGGCACGACTTTAGTCGTGCCGCAACGCCGCAGGAACTAAGAGGGCTTTAGCCCCTGGACGCGACTTCGTCCCGCACGATCGAATCTAATTTTCCAGGCACGCTTCGTGCGTGCCAATTTGTAACGAAAAAAGAGGGCGATCACTTCTGGCCACTACTGTGAAACGTGACTACTACGAGGTCCTGGGCGTCTCGCGCACCGCGAGCGAACCGGAGATCAAGAGCGCGTACCGCAAACTCGCGCTGCAATATCATCCCGACCGCAACCCCAACAACCCAGAGGCCGAAGAGCGCTTTAAGGAATGCAGCGAAGCCTACGCTGTTCTTGCGGACGCCGAAAAGCGCGCACGCTACGATCGCTTTGGGCATGCCGGCGTCGGCGGCGCGGCGGGTCAGGGCTTTGGCGGCTTCGATGCCACCGTCTTCAACGACTTCCAGGACATCTTCGGCGATCTCTTCGGTTTCGGCGACATCTTCGGACAAGGCGGGCGCCGGCGTACGCGCGCACAGCGCGGCGCCGATCTGCGCGAAGACCTCACGCTCGAGTTCGAGGAAGCCGTCTTTGGCGTCACCAAGCAGGTGCACATGCGCCGCCTCGAAGAGTGCGA
>JASHXK010000094.1 GCA_030043575.1 Terriglobales bacterium | reverse complement strand
GATTGCGTCCACGATTTTTCTGCCGTTCGCGTACCAGTCGATGGTACCTGCAAGTGCGAGAACGGCAGATGTTATCCAGACATAAAAAGCCAGAGTATGACCCGCTGGCAGATCGATGTCGAACTTATCCATGAGGATAATGCCGCACACAAGTACAACGACGACGATTAGCGCCATTCCGAGAAGTTTCAGAAGATCACCGGGTGCGCGAAGTCCTGAGCGACGCATCAGCACGTTCAGAAAAAGATCTCTCTTCTTCAGAATTCGAATGGCGACCCACCAGGCAGAATATTCCTCGTGAGACTCTCGCCGCGCACGTTTAACCGCACTCTTAATTAGCCGGGCTAGCTTCTCCTCATACAAATCGCCGGCATCATCCTCGCCATCTTCGAAGTAGTCAGCTGCTGAACTCGCGCCTTCAGCCTCTGTGAAGTTCAGCCATTTGCGTTCGCTGTCGGTCAGGGCAATGTTCTCGCGCGCGGCTTCATCGCTAATTCGGGAGGTAATGAAGTCCCTGGCTTCGCGTGCGGTGTGAAATCGATTCATTTCGATAAAGCGATTGTATAATTCGCGCAAAGCCTCATGAAGACTGGTTCCCCGGCTGTGCAACTCAACGCGTTCATCGCGCGCTACTCGCCGGACATCGCCGCGCAAACTCGAGCGATGCTGAAGACACTTCGCACACGACTGCCCGGAGCGGTCGAGATGGTCTACGAAAACCACTATGCGCTGGTCATCGGGTTCTGCCCAATGGAGCGGGCGTCGGAGGTCATTGTGTCGCTGGCGGTGTATCCTGAACACATCAACCTGTGTTTCTTTGCCGGCGATCGCCTGCCCGATCCCGGGAAGCTGCTGCGAGGCAGCGGCAAGGTCTCGCGCCACATTCGTCTCGAAGGGCCGGAGATGCTCGACACGCCGGCGGTGATGGCGCTGATCAAAGCGGCGATTGCCGATTCTCTGCCATTCGATCGGAAACAGAAGGGCCGCGTCGTGATCGCCGCGGTAGCGAAAAACCCTCGCTCCCGGCGGACATAAGGATGCGCGCCTTTCGTGCGCCGGCACGAATCGGCGCCGCCCAGATCCCTCGCGGCGCAAAAAAAGCGCGCTCGGGATGACAAAGGCTGCCGGCACCAGCGATGCAAACTCCGCGCTCACTCCGTCATCTGAACTCTAAGGCATAATATTCATTAACCAGCCGGCATCCCGTCCGGGGATGTTCTCAAGTGGTAGGAGGAGCCGTGGTTTGTAGTTCGTGCGGATTCGAGAACCCAAGGAGTATGCGGTTTTGTGGCATGTGCGGTACGCCGCTGCCCCACGCGCCGCTGACTGCGCCCGGCGCTCAAAGCACGCTGAACTTTACGCGCGTGCCGGTAGAAGCCGGTTCGTTGCCGCGTGAGCGCGGCGTGCGCGAGACGCCTTACAACCGCGCTGTTGTCTCGCAGGACATACCGACGAGGGATGCGAAGTTGCCGTCCTCGGTCACGGCCACGACCGCCACGGCGGTTGAGGATCTGGCCGAGATGGTCGATCCACTGGAGACTGGCGCAGTTGAGCCGGCAAGCGAAGACACGGCTGAGCCTGCCGCGAAAGAGCTCGTCCCCGATGTGCCTTTCGAGGAGTATGTGCATAACTTCCACTATGAGCCGCCGAGCGAGCCAACGGAGATCACCATGCGGGGCGACGCGTCGGTCGCGGAGAAGCCAGTTCCCGCAGAGAGCTCGACCGTCGCGACTCCGGGTGCCGACGGCGTGGGTGCGGAGGATGCCGTGGCGGCGACCGTTTCAACCGATGGCGAAGTGGCGGGCACAAGCGCCGGAGCGTCTGACAGCTCGGTGGAGAGCCGCCTGGGATTGGATGCGGAATCGCCGAGAGAAGCCGTCGCCGATCGTCCTCGCTTTCTCGACATCAGCCAACCTGTCGGCGAAGCCGCAACGCCGTCGCCGGAGATTTCGGCAGAGACTTCGACTATCGTAGGCCCGTCGTTTCTCGGACTCAGCGACCCTCCTGAGCTCGGAGGTGGGCCGTCGCCAACCGACTACGCTGACGAGGAGACTCCACGCAGGACGGGCTGGAGGATGTGGCTCGCCGCCGGCGTGGTCGTAGTCTTTGTTGCGCTGGGTTTGATGGAATGGCAGTCGCAGATACATCAGACGGATAACGGGCCAGTGCAAATCATTAAGACGAAGGTTCGTAGCCTTACCAAGAGTAGTCAGTCGCAAAACGGCGTGGAGAATGCCCCGGCAGGTTCTGTCGCTGATTCCTCCAATTCAAAGCCTGACATGCAGGTACAGGAGCAGGCGAAGCCGCAGGCGCAAAATCAGGCAAGCAATCCATCGGCAAATCAGCCTGCTCCGCCGGCGTCGGTGAGCAATCGTTCCGGTTCGGCAGGCGGTGCTGTGGCGCCGACTGCAGCGGCGGCAACTGCCATGCAGCCGAACAAAGCGCCGAGCGCGGCCCCAGCTGTGCAAAAATCAGCGCAACCGCCAGTGACCGCCTCTGCAGTCGCCGGTGCAAAGGCTCAGCCGCCAGCACAAACTGCGGCCGCCAATACCAAGCCGCCTCGAGCAGCCCAAGCGAACGATGCCGATGCGACTCCCGGCAAGCCGGCTCCCGGTGCGGACGAGTTGGCCAAAGCCAAGAATGCCAGCGACTCCGCGGCAGAGGCGGCATGGTTGTGGAAGTCGACGGCGAAGGGCAATCCCGATGCTCCAGTGCTGTTGGCTGACATGTACATGAAGGGCGATGGCGTCCCGCGCAGCTGCGAACAGGCTGTGGTGCTGCTGAAGACTGCAGCGGAGAAGGAAAACGCGCGCGCGCGTAATCGCCTGGCGTCGATGTACGCGACCGGCAATTGCGTGCAGCGCAATCGGGTGGAAGCCTATCGCTGGCTGAGCTCCGCCCTGGTCGCCAATCCACACAGCGACTGGGCGCAGCAGAACAAGAATCTGATCTGGCAGCAGATGACGCCGGAGGAGCAGACGGAAGCGCAGAAGTACCGCTAGTTCGGGCGCGGTGGTGGCCGAGGATTCCGAGAGTACCGGGCCACATGGGCTGAAGCCAGATTCTACTGAAAAGTTGGCAGCATGACTGAAGTCATGCCCTGATACGAAGCTGGATCAACTTGCGAGACGACCTAGGACGGCTCTTATGTGAGATGCCATCCGTCTACGGGCATTGGACACATGCTTGTTGGTTAGGTCTCACATTCCCACCCTACTCCACGCGCTACAATTATCAGGCAATAGAAATCGAAGGACGGAATCATGAATAGCAATCCTATGGAGCGCCCGCTGGCAGAAGTCGATCCGCAAATTGCCGAGGCCATCGAGAACGAAGAGCGGCGGCAGCATGAAGGGCTGGAATTGATCGCTTCGGAAAACTTTGTGAGCGAGGCCGTGCTGGAGGCTGCAGGCTCGGTCTTCACCAACAAGTATGCCGAGGGATATCCCGGCAAACGCTACTACGGCGGTTGCGAATTCACGGACGTGGTGGAGAACCTGGCGCGTGATCGCGCCAAGCAGCTCTTCGGCGCCGAGCACGCCAACGTGCAGCCGCATTCCGGGTCAACCGCCAACATGGCGGCATATGCAGCGGTGATTCAGCCGGGCGACACAGTTCTTGGATTGAACCTCGCGCACGGCGGCCACCTCACGCACGGCCATCCGCTGAACTTCTCCGGTAAGACCTACAAGATCGTTCCTTACGGCGTCACCAAAGAAACCGAGACCATCGATTATGACGAGCTGGAGCAGATTGCCGAGCGCGAACGGCCAAAGCTGATCATCGGCGGCGGCAGCGCCTATCCGCGCATCATCGACTTCTCGCGCATGCGGCAGATCGCCGATAAAGTGGGCGCGATTTATCTGGTCGATATGGCGCACTTCGCCGGACTGGTTGCCGGCGGCGCGCACCCTTCGCCGGTGCCGCACGCGCAGATCGTGACCACTACTACGCACAAGACGCTGCGCGGCCCACGCGCAGGAATGATCTTGTCGAAAGCCGACTACGCCAAAGAAATCGACAAGGTCGTCTTCCCCGGAATGCAGGGTGGTCCGCTGGTGCACATCATGGCGGCCAAGGCAGTCTGCTTCCATGAGGCGATGCAGCCGGGCTTCAAAGACTACGCGCGGCAGATCGTTGCCAACGCCAAGGTCCTGGCGCAGACGCTGGCCGACGAAGGCTTCCACATCGTCTCCGGCGGCACCGACACGCACCTGATGCTGGTGAATGTTTTCGCCAAAGGCATGCTGGGCTCGGAAGCCGAGAATGCGCTGCACGAGGCGGGCATCACGGTCAACAAGAACGCGATTCCGTTCGACACCAATCCTCCGCTGAAACCCAGCGGCATCCGCATCGGTACGCCCGCGCTGACCACCCGCGGCATGAAGGAGGGCGAGATGCGGCAGGTGGGCAAGTGGATCTCCGAGGTGCTGCACAACCGCACCGACAAGGGCTTGCTGGCGCGCATTCGCCGCGAGGTGCTGGAGCTGGCCGAGGCATTCCCGCTGTATGCCACGCGCCGCGCCAAACATGCGGAGACAGTGAAGGCGTAACTTCTGGCTATTGGGTGTCATGTGAGACCGTGCCACTATAGGGGTCCTTTGACTCGGACTGAAGTCCTCGCTCAGGATGACAGTTGCCTGGAGATCAAGCGGTGACGGGTGAACGAGGGAAGAGTAACGGCACGATAGGGGTCCTTCGACTTCGCTCGGCTGCCTTGCAGCCTCACTGCGCTCAGGATGACAGCCTCGCCAAGGTTGGAAAGTGATCGAGGAATAAGTGTCTGCCGGCAATAACAACCGGAGGATTCCTCGATCCACCGTGGGGCGGTACAATCGTCTGGTTTCCTTCTTATATCCTCTATGCTCTCGTCAAAACTTGCATTCGCATTGTTGTGTTTCGGCAGCGCGCTGGTTGCTCAAACTCTTCCTGCCGGAACCGCGTTGCCGGTCTCGGTCGGCTCGACAATTAGCGCCAAGGGCAGCAAGGCAGGACAAAAGATCGATGGCAAGCTGATGCAGGAGTTGCGATTGCCTTCCGGGGCGGTCATCAAGTCCGGATCCCATGTGACTGGACACGTGGTCAGCGCGAAGAAACCGGGCGCGGGCAGCTCCAGTATCGTGCTGCAGTTTGATCAACTTCAGGACGTGCACCACAACATTCCACTCAACGTGAGCCTGCGTGCCGTGGCTGGTTCCAAAAGCGTTTTCAACGCGGGGCTACCCTCCGGTAACAATACGGACCAGGACCCTTCCGACGCGTGGGTTACGCGGCAAATCGGCGGGGAGTACGTGTTTCGCGCGAGAGGCTATGTTGAGTCCGACCGGGGGAAAGTTGGCGTGTGGGATGGCAAAGGCGTCTGGGGGAAACTGCAGAATGCCGAAAACTGCGACGATTCGCAGATCAATAGCGACATCCAGGCCTTGTGGGTCTTCGCCACGACAGCTTGTGGCGTCTACGATCTTCCGGATACCACGCTGGTCCGTGCGGGAAACGCGCCGCCGCTGGGACAAATGACACTGCAATCAACGAAAAATGTCGAGATTCATGGCGGCAGCGGCTGGTTGTTGATTGTCAATCCCGCGCCTGGCAATGCCGACGGGAAGTAGGTTCGCCATACAACGAGAAGCCTCCAGAGTTGCTCTAATCTATTTCGGTGCCGTATCGAGGTGAAGCATGCAGAATTGGAAGAAGGCGGTCATATTTGGATCGATTGGCGCGGGCGCGGTGCTGTTGATTTCGCGGCGCCGGCCTGCGGGGATGGCTCTAGCGGCGGCCGGGCTGGCGGTGCTGGCGTCCGAATATCCGGAGAAGTTTGAAGCGGTCTGGGAGAGTGCTCCGGACTATCTACGCAAGGGAATGCAGATCTTTGGCACGCTGCAGAAACTGGGTGAAGGCTTCGCCGAAGAAGCCGAGCGGCGCAGCGTCAACGCCTGGCGCAATGTCCGCTCCGAGTTCGGATCGTAAATCGGGAGCTGGACGGACGTGGTCCGGGATGACTCGTTTCGATCTTGTGCAGATACTCCGCGCTGCCGGGTTCGCTCAACTGTTTTCCCGCTTGACGACGCGCGCGATAGCCAATCGGTTCGGCGGTGAGGCCGTCACCGACAGCGCCTCATGCTTGCTATTTGAGACTTCCCAAGACAAACTCTAAGAGCCTCGGCGTGCTCGGGAATGCCGCCATTACGGCGTAATGCAGAATGTATTCTTCATCGGGGACATCCCTCGGCAACGCGCCCTGCCATGGTGCTGCGGCTTTTACTGATTGAGTCGAGCGGCGCCGCGGGTAGCGTAAGCAGGTATACTTTTTGCATCCGTGGCAACCAGATTAGAAGAAATCGTCACTGCCAGCCGTCGCAGGGTCGCTGCCAACAAAGCGTCTGTCGATTTGCGCGGGCTGACCCTTCAGGCGGAGCGTCATCAGCCCAGAGGATTTCGCAGGACTTTGCAACAGCGGGCAGCCTCCGGCACCGCAGTCATTGCCGAACTGAAGAAGGCCTCCCCTTCGAAAGGATTGATCCGCGAGAATTTTGTTGTAGCCGAATTGGCTCGTGAGCTGGAACGAGCAGGCGCTGCAGCACTTTCCATCTTGACCGAGGAAGAATATTTCCAGGGCTCACTGCAAAATCTGGCGATCGCATCGGCGGAGACGAAGCTGCCCTGCCTGCGCAAGGACTTCATTGTCGACGAATTTCAGGTATTGGAGGCGCGGGCGGGTGGCGCCGATGCGATTCTATTGATCGTTGCCGCGTTGAGCGAGTCTGAGTTGATCCGCCTGGGAGCTTGTGCGCGGGAGGCCGACCTTGATGTGCTCTGCGAGGTCCACGATGCCGTCGAATTGCAGCGCGCCCTCAATGCTGGTTTCGAGCTCGTCGGCATTAACAACCGGGATCTGCACACCTTTCAGGTGGATCTCAAGACTTCCTTACGGCTTGTGGAGCGTATACCCGAGGGTGCGGTAAAAGTCGCCGAGAGCGGAATCGAGACGGTTGCAGACATCGCTCGCCTGCGTCAGGCGGGGTTCGACGCATTTCTGATCGGCGAGTCGCTAATGCGAGCGGTGAAGCCGGGCGATGCACTTCGGGGATTGCTGGGCCAGGCAGTTTTCGCGAGGTGATTATGTGGATCAAGATTTGTGGCACGACAACCATGGAAGATGCGCGCGCAAGTCTGGCCGCGGGAGCCAGCGCGTTGGGATTTATCTTCGCTCCCAGTCCGCGGCAGGTTGACATCGCCGTGGCGTCAGACATTGTTGAATCGCTGTCGCGGGATGTTGAAACCGTCGGTGTCTTTGTCGATGAGCATCCCCGCCGCGTGGGCGAAATCGTCTCGCAAATCCCTTTTACCGGAGTACAACTGCATGGCGACGAGCCGCCGGAGCTGATGAAGGAATTCCGCCAGACGCTGGGAGGACGCCAGATTATCAAGACGCTGCATGCCGCGGATCTCCTGGAGTCGGGCGAGGAAAAGCTTGCCAGCTATTTGGCGAAGGGCGCCTACCTGGACGCGATTCTGCTGGACTCGGGTTCGGCCGATCAGCCCGGAGGGACGGGAAAGCCGTTTGCGTGGGAGCAGGTGCAGCCGCTGGCAGCGAAAATTCGCGCGGCGCTACCGTTGATCATCGCCGGTGGATTGGATGCGGACAACGTCGGGCAAGCGATCGCGATGCTGGAACCGTGGGGCGTAGACGTGGTTTCCGGAGTGGAATACGAGCCCGGGAAAAAGAGCACGTCGAAGCTGCGCCACTTCGTTGCTGCGGCGCGGCAGGCGGAGAGTTCTGGAAAGCAGAGTGGGTGATGGAAGAGACGGCCAGCAACGACTCGGAAATGCCTTCAGTGAAGCCGGCACCCGCCGACAGCAAGCCAGAACGCCGTCGCAGCACTGCTGGGCGCTTTGGCGTTTATGGCGGACGCTACGTTCCCGAGACGCTGATGGCGGCATTGCACGAACTGGACAAGGCGTATGCCCTGGCGCGCCGGGATAAGTCCTTTCGCGACGAGTTCCGCGGGCTGCTGGCCGATTTTGCCGGCAGGCCGACGCCGCTGTTCTTTGCACAGCGGCTGACGCAACAACTGGGCGGCGCGAAGATCTACCTGAAGCGCGAAGACCTGCTGCACACCGGCGCGCACAAAATCAACAACTGTATCGGACAAGCGCTGCTGGCGCGGCGCATGGGCAAGCATCGCATCATCGCCGAGACTGGAGCGGGCCAGCACGGCGTGGCGACGGCCACCGTCTGTGCACTGTTCGGTATGGAGTGCGTCGTCTACATGGGCACGGAAGACATGCGGCGGCAGGAACTGAATGTCTTTCGCATGCGCTTGCTGGGCGCTGAGGTGCGGGGCGTGGACTCGGGATCGCGCACCTTGAAAGATGCGATCAACGAGGCCATGCGCGACTGGGTGACGAATGTTCGCACCACGCACTATCTGCTGGGCAGCGTGCTGGGAGCCCATCCCTATCCGACGATGGTACGCGACTTTCATCGCGTGATCGGGCAGGAGGCGCGCAAGCAGATTCTGAAGGCGGAAGGGCGCCTGCCGTCGGCAGTGATTGCCTGCGTCGGCGGCGGCTCAAACGCCATTGGAATATTTTTCGACTTCATTAAGGACCAGGATGTGAAGCTGATTGGAGTGGAAGCCGGCGGACGCGGACACGCGCTGGGTGAGCACGCGGCGCGCTTCGATGGCGGCGGTCCCGGAGTGTTGCAGGGAACCTATTCCTATGTTCTGCAGGACACAGCCGGGCAAATTGCCGCAACCCACTCGGTTTCCGCGGGCCTGGATTACCCGGCGATCGGCCCGGAGCACGCGCTGCTGCACGATGAGGGACGAGCGGAGTACGTCTCCGCTAGCGATGAGGCAGCGCTGGATGCCTGCCAAGCATTGGCGAGGCTGGAGGGGATTATCCCCGCGCTGGAGTCAGCCCATGCGGTAGCGGAGTGCATCCAACGGGTTCCTACAATGTCGCAGTCTGACATTGTGGTAGTAAATGTGTCAGGGCGCGGGGACAAGGATATCGGGATTTTGCGGGAGAAGCTGCAGTTTTAGTTTGGTTTTCACCACAGAGACACCGAGACACAGGGAAGACGAATCAAAAACCAAAACCCTCTGTGTCTCCGTGCCTCTGTGGTTAAGAATCCGAGGGAATAATTGGCGATTCGGTTCAAAAAGCGGCCAGGGCTGGTGGCGTACATAACGTGCGGCGACCCGGATCTCGATACCTCGCGCGAAGTGGCGTTGGCGGCGATTGGTGCGGGCGCGGATGTAATCGAGCTAGGCGTGCCATTTAGCGATCCGGTAGCCGATGGGCCGGTGATTCAGCGTGCCAGTGAGCGAGCGCTGCAGCATGGTGCGACTTTAGAAGGCGTCTTGGGAGCAGCCAAGCGCATTCGCGAGCAGTCTGAAGCCGGGCTCATCATCTTTTCTTATCTGAATCCAATTTTGCAATATGGACTGGACAGGTTCTGCGCGGCGGCAGCTACGGCGGGAGTTGATGGCGCGCTGGTGACCGATCTTCCGGTGGAGGAAGCCGGCGACTATCTGCAGGCGATGAAAATCCACCAACTGGCGCCAGTGTTTCTGGCGGCTCCGACAAGCACCGATGAACGGTTGCGCGCGATTGCCAAGCATTCGCGTGGATTTGTGTATGCGATCTCGCGAACCGGAATTACGGGAGCTCGGCAGGAATTGACGAGCGATGCGCGGACGCTGGTGGAGCGGTTGCGCGGTTTTACCAAGCTGCCGATTGCGGTGGGATTTGGGGTTTCCACTCCGGAGCAGTTTGCAGAAGTAGGCAGCTTTGCCGACGCTGCGGTGGTAGGCAGCGCGATTGTGCAATGCGTCGAACAGAATCGTGGGCGCGAAGCCGCGGCCGTAGCGGAGTTTCTGCGATCGTTGACAGGCGCGGCAAACCACGCAAAGGTCGGGCAGTAACGTTGTGAGCAAGTGACGGGCCATGGATATCGCCGATTGGCGTAAGAAGATCGATGAGTTGGATCGCAAGCTGGTCGAATTGCTGAGCGCGCGGGCGCAATGTGCACACGAAATCGGCAAGCTGAAGCGCAACTCGTCCATGCCCATCTATGAGCCCGACCGCGAGAAGATCATCTTCGAGAATATTGCGCGGTACAACGCTGGGCCATTGTCGGAGCGGCAGTTGCGGCAGATTTATGAACGATTGATTGACGTGATGCGGCAGATCCAGCGGGACGAGATGGCACCGGAGAGCGAGGAGAAGATGCCGACGGAATTGGAGCCGAACGATTGACGCCGCCGCAAGGCGACGAACCACCGTGATCCGATCACTTGCCGCGTTCCAGATCCTTCATCTCTGTTTCCACCTTCTTCATCCGCAGAAGAATTCGCATGAGGTATGCCAGATACGCAGCCCACGCCACGATGTACGCAGCCTTCAGAAATGCGATAGAACTCATTACGCTGCTCCTTTCAGCGCGGCCTGCGCGTGGGCCGATTCCAACGCCTGCTCGGCCGTCTCCAGCTTGTAGCGCAGCCAGATGAAGAGAATCCCCAGCACGGTGAATAGCGCCAGGTTGACGAGGAAGACCTGTAGCATAGCCGGAGCGAGTCCGGAGTTCTCGCCGCCACCCATCACCGGCGAGGGATGCTGGGTGCGAAACCAGCGAATCGACATGTAGACGATGGGAACATCGGCGAACGCGAAGACCGCGAGCGCCGCGGCCATCACCTGCGTCTGTCCCGCGGAAAAGCGCCGCAGAACCAGGTAACTCACATAGATCAGCCACAGCACCAGTGTGGTCGTGAGCCGCGCGTCCCAGGTCCACCAAATGCCCCACACCGGGCGTGCCCACAACGTCCCTTCAATCAGCAGCACGGCGCAGAACACCACACCTACTTCCGCCGACGCGGCGGCCAGTGCATCGCTCCTGGGACTGCGTTTCCACAGGTACCAGATGGACGCAACGAAGTTGATGAAGAAGCAGAAACCTCCCACCCAGGCCGACGGCACGTGGTAATAGAAAATGCGCTGCACATCGCCCATGGTCGCTTCCGTAGGAGCCACCACGAGCGCGAGGTAGCTCGAGACCGCGAGCAGCACCAGCGTAAGAGGAAGCGTAATGAGTGCGAGTCTTTTCATATTGTCGCTATTCGCTGTTCGCTGTTCGCTCTTCGCCAGAGGCCTGCCTCGCCGATTGCCCCAGGGCGCAGGACTTCAGTCGTGCCCTGATACAAAGCCGTCGTCTACGAGATGAACTCCAGTCATTCCTCGCCGCAGTCTATCCGATTCGCCTCTGGCGAAAGGCGAAGAGCGAATGGCGAACAGCGTCTCACTCCGCATTCAACACCGTTTCAAACAGCATCAGGCAGATGGCGGTAAACACGATATCGTAAACCGCCAGCAGCTTAATCCAGAAGTCTGGCGTCGCCTCGCCCGTCAGGATCGACGTAGTCGCATCCACCATGCCGAGCAGCGCTGGAATCGAAATGGGAAACAGGATGAGCGGCAGCATGATTTCGCGGCTGCGAGTGCGGATCGACAACGCGGCGAAAAACGTTCCATTCACCACCAGCGCCCACGTTCCCAACAGCGCGACCACGATCAACTGCCACACCGGCCCAATCGACCGCAGCTCGTAGAAGATCACGAACAGCGGCGTCATCAGGCATTCCAGCACGACCACGAACAGAAAGTTGCCAATCGCTTTCGCCAGGAACAACGCATTCGGCGGCGCGGGCGAGACGCGATAGGCGTCCAGCACCTGGTTGCGCAGCTCGCGTGCCCAGGTCTGATTCAGAGCGACGACGGCCGCGAAAAGAAATGCCACCCAGATCAATCCGCCGGCGATCATGCGCGACTCTTCCGCCGTGGGATTGAAGGCGAAGCTGAAAATCACTACCACCAGCAGGGCGAAGAACAGCATGGAGTTTATGGCGTCCTTGGAGCGCCACTCCATGCGCAGATCTTTCAGCAATGTGGTGCGCGTCACGGTCAGCGTAGTCATCGCATCGACCCGACATTGACGGATTTTCGCACGACCTCATCGCGGCTCACAATCTGTCCCGCGGCCATGTGCACGAACTCATCAGCGACATCCTCCATCAGCGCCGCCTGATGGGTGACGACAAAGATCGTCTTGCCCTGATCGCGAACGCGTCCCAGCACCGCGGCCATGTCGCGGGCGGAGTGTACATCGACGTTGGAAAACGGCTCGTCCAGCAGAATCAACTCCGGATCGTGCAGGACAGCGCGGGCCAGCGATAGCCGCTGCCGCATGCCTTGCGAATACTGGCCGACGCGCCGCGGGAGATCGGGATCGAGGCCAACCATGCGCATCGCATTGCGGCTGACCTCGTCGTCCGGAATGCCATAGAGCCCGGCGAAGTAACGCAGGTTCTCCATGCCGCTGAGCTCGTCATAAAGCAGTGGTGCGTGACCCATGTAGCCGATACGAGGCGCAACCTCGCGAATACGCTTTGCGCCAAGTAGGCTGATACTGCCCTGGCTCGGTTCCATCAGCCCGGCGACGACGCGCAGCAATGTGCTCTTTCCCGCTCCGTTGTCGCCCAACACGACATACAGCCGCCCGGGCGCGAAGCTGGCCGAGATGCCGCGCAGCGCCGCAAAGCGGCCAAAAAACTTCACCAGATTATCGAGGAGGATGACAGGCGGAGGGTGAGGTTCGCTGGTACCTGCCATGTTGTGCGGTTCCGTGAGAACTGCTGGCAATGCTCTACTGACCCATCCCTGGTGTCGCGAGCGAAGCTTTTTGCGCGTTCCCCTGCCCGGCCGGAGCGGCTCCCGGTTGGCCGTTTTGTTTGGGTGCATACTTCGAGGCGCATTTGGCCTGAATGTTAGTCGCATGGAAGACGCCATCGCGGCCGAACCTACCCTCCGCCAGAGCCTGCGCGTTGTCCTTGAAGGTGTCCGGCAGCGGTTCTGTGCCGCCATAAATCACAGGCAAGGTGCGGTCCTGCTCCACCAGTTGAAACTCGGCGTGGGTTCCCTGCCGCCGGATCGAGCCCGGCGCAACATTGCCGGCGACGCGCAGGCGCTTAGCGTAGGCGCCATCGCCCATCCCGTTCAGCTCTTTGATAGTCACGTAATAGCTCTTGCTGTCCTGCACGCCCGTATAAGCGAGGTAACCGAGAGCGGCCACAATCACGGCCATCACCGCGCCAAAGCGCACGTATCTGCGTCCCTGCTCCGACATCGTAGGATTCCCTTCATCTTGCGGCCGAGGGCCGCGCCCAATGCAACAAGGATAACGCGGTTGCGAGAATGACGCCATGTAACTTTAGTCACATATGGAGTCTGGTCGTGGGGGTCAGCCGAGTAAGCGTCACTAGGTCGGGCTTGCGTGGGAGAGGCTAGGCCGCGCCGCGTTGTTGGCTCGCCTGATCCAGGCTGGCCCGCACCAGCTCGATCAAATCGAGAGGAGGGATAGGCTTGTGTCGAAAGACGACTGCCAGATCCGCGTATTCTCGCTCAGCCTCAGCCAAGCCACTGAGGACAATCACAGGCAGCCATGGGTTGAAACTTCGGATCTGCCGCACCAGTTCGGATCCACTGCAGCCCGGCATGAGGTGATCGGTGATGACCAGCCCGATACGATCGGACAAGCCGCGCAGCATCGCTAGGGCGCTTTCGGCCGTGGTGGCGACCGAAACCTGCAAGCCAGCCGTTCGCAAAACCGCTTCGCGAACGCTCAGTTGCACTGGATTGTCGTCAACGAGGAGAACCTGACGCAAGTTCGGTCCTAAAAAGTGGCGGTGCGCTGGAAGCCAGCGGCCAACAAAAACCGGCCGCACCCAGCGGCCAATATAGTATCTGATCTCTTCGATACAAGCAAAGGGCTGAGCCCGACGTCAGGCGAGACTAGGCAGTTGTCGCGCGGCCGCAGATCTCTTCCTTGGCGCGCAGCCAATCCTGCTCCGGAGAACCGCCGTTATCGCCCCGCTCCAGGTAAATCTCGTAGGCACGCGCGCGGATCCGCTCCTCCAGGCTGGGCGAAACTGAGGTGGCGGCTACGGATTGCGCGGAAGCGCCATTTCCGTTCGCCGCATGGACGCCATTTCCAGCCCCTGGCGCGGCTTTGCGGGTGCGTTTCTTTGGCGTTGCGCTGCCCTTGTCGCTTGGTGCTTTCGGCATCTTTCTATACTCCTGACTGTGAAATATTTACAGCCTGAGCAATCTTGCGGGATCGCGGCTGGTGTGCTTCTACTATAACCAATTCCGTCCGATTTTGGGCAGGAATCGTGCGGATCTTCACGTTTTTCATCTCGCTTTAAAGCGTCGAGCAGCAGCTCATCTCATTCCCCGCTAAGTCGCTACCGTTTCGGAAGTTAATCGAGTCCAATAGAGAAGTTGTGGTGCCGATTGCGGAACCAACTTAAGCACATTCTCGTAAATCAGAATGGATCGATTTCTGTCGCAGCCGGAGCCCTGTTTTCCATGATGTTCTTCGAGATCCTTCGCCAGATGTTGCGCACGCTGTGGGCGCACAAGCTGCGCTCGTTCCTGACGATGTTCGGCATCGCCTGGGGGGTGGGATCGTTGCTGCTGCTGGTGGGTCTGGGCGAGGGTTTCCGCTCCGGCAATCGGCGCGAGCTCAACTCGCTCGGCGAAGACATCATGTTCGTCTTTCCCGGCCGTGCGCCGGCGGTCGCCGGCAACATGAGCTCCGGCCGCAGCTACAACCTCACCGATCAGGACTATCGCGACATTCTGAACGAGGCGCCGCATGTTCGAGCGGCCGCGCCGGTGCTCTCGCGCACCGACCTCCGCGAGGTCAGCGAATACGCCAACACCAACGGTGAGGTCAGCGGCGTCCCTCCGCATTACAACCAGATTCGTTATCTGCCGCTGGCCGCTGGACGCTGGTTCAATCAGGATGACGAAACCCAGAAGCGCCTGGTGGCGGTGGTCGGCGACGAGATGCTGAAGAATCTTTTTCCCGGACGCCCGGCCGTCGGCAATGCCATTTTGCTCGACGGCATCCGTTTTGAAGTGATTGGCGTGGTGCAGCGGGTCGGTCACGGCGATAACAATTCGACGAACAATCGCGTGTTCATGCCCTTCAGTACCATGCGTGAGTACTTCCCGCTGACCAAAGACGGCCAGGAGGACGCGGTGTCGTTCATCAACTACCGGCCGCGCATTCGCCAGGAGCACGCCCTGGCACGCGAGGAAGTTCGCAAGGTCATCGCCCGCAATCACGGCTTCGACTGGCATGACGAGGACGCCTTCGAGGATTGGGACACGATCAAGAACTCAGAAACCGTGGCCAAGATTTTCGACGCGATGGATCTGTTCCTTGGCGGCGTAGGCCTGGTGACCCTGACGCTGGGCGCCATCGGCATCATCAACATCATGCTGGTGGCCGTCAGCGAGCGCACGCGCGAGATCGGATTGCGCAAAGCGCTGGGCGCGACCAATCGCAGCATTCTGCTGCAGTTTTTCCTGGAAGGCGCGTTTCTGACGCTGATGAGCGGCGCCATCGGCATGGCCGGCGCCGGATTACTGATGTACATGATGCGTGGTATCGGCGACGCTGCGCCGGGCTTCGATCCCCCTAAGATGTCGTTGATGTCGGCGACGCTGGCGATTGGAACGCTAGCCATCGCCGGAATCGTTGCCGGAATTTACCCGGCTCGCAAGGCTGCCATGCTGCAGCCGGTGGACGCGTTGAGACAGGAATAGGAAGGACGCCGTTCGCTATTCGCTCTTCGCCAGAAATCGCAGCGTTCAGTTCTGGCGAAAAGCGAAGGGCGAATAGCGAAAAGCGTCTTCTGACGAAGAGCGAAAGGCGAACAGCGTAATATGATGCGCGATCTGGCAACCCAAGCTTACGAAGCGATGCGCTTCAACCGCCGCCGCACCGCCCTGACCATGCTCGGAATGGCCTGGGGCATCGCCACCGTGGTTCTCCTGCTCGCCTACGGCGCTGGGTTCGGCCGTGCCATCGAGGTCATCTTCGCCAACTGGGGGACGCGCATCATCGGCGTCTTCCCCGGACGCACCTCCCAACAGGCGGGCGGCCAAAAGGCCGGCACGCAAATCAGGTTCACCATCGATGATCTTGACCGCATCACTGCCGCTGCTCCGTTGGTCAATCTCATCACGCCGGAGGTCGACAAGCAGGTCAGC
>JASHXK010000093.1 GCA_030043575.1 Terriglobales bacterium | reverse complement strand
TGCCGGTCATCATATCGTCAACGTGTTGCTGCATGCGCTCGCCGCCTGGCTTTTGTTCTGGACTCTGAAGCGCGCCACCGGCTTCCTGGGCCGCAGCTTCATGGTGGCAGCCCTATTTGCATTACATCCCATCAACGTGGAGCCTGTGGTTTGGGTCGCAGAACTAAAGACCATGCTCAGCATGATCTTCTTTCTGCTGGCGCTGGACGGCTATCGCTGGTATGCCGCCAAGCCCGGTATCGGTCGTTACTGCCTGGTAGCCCTGCTGTACGCGCTGGGGTTGATGGCGAAGTCGCAAATCATCATGCTGCCGTTCGTATTGCTGCTGTGGGATTACTGGCCGCTGCAGCGGATGTTTCCTGCCAGTTCGGGAGTTGTCGCGGGAACCAACGAATTGCAGCCAATGCCGGCGACACGCCTCGTTGGGTTGGTGGTGGAGAAGATCCCGTTGTTTGTATTGGCGATTCTGGACGCAGCCGTGACCCTTCTGGTTCAAGGATCAAACCATCCGGGAGCCTGGCCGTATTCCCACGTCGTTCGCCTGGAGAACGCCATCGTCTCCTACGTGCGATATCTCGGAAAGGCTCTTTGGCCCCAGTGGTTGAGTATCTACTATCCCCATCCCGGCGACACTCTGTCGGTGTGGCAGGTCGCGGGTGCTGCGGCGCTGTTGCTGGCAATCACGGTGGTGGTGCTGTTGGCCAAGAATCAGAGATACCTGCTCGTGGGCTGGTTCTGGTTTCTGATCAGCCTGGTCCCCATGAGCGGTGTTGTCCATTTTGGCGATCAGGCCATGGCGGACCGCTATGCCTATCAGCCGCTCTGCGGGATATTCCTCCTGATCTGCTGGGGCGTGGCGGAGTGGAGCGAGAGGAGCCGTTTTCCGGTCCCGGCGCTGGCGGGCATAAGCGTTGCCGTTCTCACCGCTCTTACCGTGTTGACCTATCGCCAGGTGAACTACTGGCGTGACGACATCACGTTATGGTCCCACGCTCTACAGGTGTCGCCTGACAACAGCTTCACCGAAGAACGCCTCGCCGGCGACCTTAAGGCGGTCGGAAGAACGGCGGAAGCGATGCAACACTTGGCTAGGGCAGTGAGCGTGGAGCCGACAAACGCGTACGACAATCTGGCACTTGCCTTCTACGAGCATGAACAGGGCAATCTGCAACGGGCGCTCTATTACTATCGGCAAGCGGTTCGCGCTCCGCTCCTCCTTTCCGCAGACAAGCGCCAGGCGCTCAGCAATATGGGACACATTTACGGCAAGCTGGGCGATTCCCAGCACGCCCGCCAATGCTTTGAGGCAGCGGAAAACATTCCGAGAGACTGAATCCGCCATTGGAGGCTCACTGACAGTGCCGCCGGTTTTGGGCGAGGAATCCAATCGCGCACACGATGGGCAGAGCGCGGCGACACCTGTCTCACAGCGCCGTCGGCGGATCAGCCGTTCGTCGGCCATTTGCCTGACTGTTCTGCTCGTCTGCTCGGCCGTACTGGATGTAATTGTCGGGCTCAACGCCTCCACCACCACGGATGAACTGCATCATTTGCTATACGGCGGCCAGATTCTACATTTAGATGCAGACCGTCTTATCCCAAACTATTGCAACAGCCAGATGCCGATTTCCGCCCTGAACGCCGCGCCTCAGTTGCTCGGTCACTACATGCAGAGCCATCATCTGCTCCCTAAGCTGGCCTGGCCGCTTTATCGCAACCGCGGCGCCCGCATCCCCACCATTTTGGCGACGCTTGTGCTGAGCCTTCTGGTGTTCTTCTGGGCACTCGATCTTTATGGAGAGGTTCCAGCGTTAGCGGCCTGCCTGCTTTGTACGCTTTCTCCGAACCTGATCGCGCACGGTACCCTGGCCACCACCGACATGTACTTCACAGTCGGGGTCGTGGCATCTCTGTTCTTTGTCCGCCGCTATCTTCTTCAGCCCACCTGGCAGAATGCAGTGGTTGCCGGTCTGGTTCTGGCGCTGGCTCAGATTGCAAAGGCTTTTGCGATTTTCTTGTACGGGGTTGTCCTCCTTGGGCTGCTGGTGGTGCTGCTAAGGCAAGCCCCGCCGCGATTGTTGACGCTCAAGCGTGCTTTTCTATTTGCCGTGATCGCGGCCGGATGGTTCGTTGCCGTCATCAATGTGGCGTTCGTCTTCGATCGCACTTTCACGCCTTTGAGCGCCTATCATTTCGAGACCGCGTCTTTTAATCGGCTGCAGCAAATGCCGCTTCTCGGTCACATGGCGGTCCCTCTGCCTTATCCATATCTCCAGGGACTGGACTTCATGAAGCGGGATGAAGAAGCCGGTCAAACCTTCGGCAACATTTACTTGCTTGGTGAATTGCGCGATCCTTCCAGCCCAACGTTCCGCCCGTTCAAGTCCTATTACCTGGTGGCATGGTTTTACAAAGAGCCAATTGCGCTGCAGATTCTGTTTCTCTGGGGCCTGTTCTGGGTCTTCAGGAATCGCCGCTTTGCAGATTTGATTACCGGAGAAGGGCTATTGCTAACGGCGGCTATGATTCTCGTTGTCTGGCTGTCTTTCTTCAGTAAGGCGCAGATCGGCATCCGGCACATCCTGCCCGCTCTCGCCATGGAAACCATCATCGCCGGCGCGGTCTTCTCGAACTTCGCCAGGAAATCATGGCCGCAGAAGGCACTGCTTGGCATTCTGGTATTGTGGCTGGCGGGTTCGGTCGCCAGCTATTACCCGCAGATGATTCCCTACATGAACGAATGGGTTCATGACCGGCGCTATGCATACAAGATTCTGGCGGACAGTAACCTGGATTGGGGTCAGGAGAATGCGATTGTCGATGAATTCCTCCGCAGGAATTCTGATGTCGTTCTGAACCCACCGCGGCCGGTTGCCGGCCGGGTCCTGGTTCGAGTGAACCTGCTGACGGGCGTCGAAAAACCCGCTCCCTCTGCAGCCTACCTGGACAAGCAGTATCGGCCAGTAGCCATGGTCGGCTATGCCCACTTGCTGTTCGAAGTTCCAGCCAGCGATGTAGTCGCGGCTCCTCCGCCGCCACACTGACTCGTAAAAGGCGATGGCGCAACCTTTCGCTAGCGTGGGGTTTCTATTCTGGAAGACATTTTGCAAGAGAACGGTCAGGTGACTGAATTCCTCTGCCGCCCTCGGATTCTTGCTGGCGGCATCGGCGACGACTTTCGCCGGTTTATTCTAAGTTCCACGCGCCACACGTTTTCGAGGTCAACAGCGTATCCCTTACGCTTGTGTGCCGGTTACGGCAGGCGAGGGACTGAACGAAAGAAACGGTGAAACGGTGAAAACCCAAAGCAAGCTCTTCGCGGCACTATTACTTTTCGTGATGTTTCTGGCCGTTCACGCATTCGCGGATGAAGGCGATCCTCCGGACCGCGTGGTCCGGCTGAGTTACATGGACGGAGCCGTCTCCTTCGAAGCCGCCGGAGGAAACGATTGGAGCCAGGCAACGCTGAACTATCCGCTGACCACCGGGGATCGGCTGTGGACCGACGTCAACGCGCGCGCCGAGCTCGAGACCGGGAACGTCGCGATTCGCATGTCGCAGCAGACCGACCTGACAGAAACCAATATCACCGACCAGCTCATGCAATTCGGGTTGGCGGAAGGCACCCTGCGGCTCCGCATCTTTGATTTGCGCCCCGATCACACGGTCGAGATCGACACTCCCAATGCTGCGATCACCATCGTTCAGGCCGGGGATTACCGCATTGAGACGTACCCCGATCAGAACACGAGCGTGGTCACGGTGAATACGGGCGAAGTGCAAGTCACCGGAGACAACATCAATCAGCTGGTGGACAGCAACCAGGCGGTGCAGTTGACCGGCACCAATCCGGTTCAGCTGCAGTGGATCGCCGTGGCTGGCCCTGACAGCTTCGATCAGTGGTCGGACCAGCGCGATCAGAAGTACCTGAATGCGCAGGCGCGACAATATGTCAGCCCCGAGGTCCCGGGCTATTACGACCTGGATGGTTACGGCAGCTGGGCCAACGAAACGGAATACGGCCCGGTGTGGTATCCCGCGAGTGTACCGGTGGGATGGATTCCCTACCGCTATGGACGCTGGGTGTGGGTCGAGCCGTGGGGCTGGACTTGGGTCGACGATGCACCGTGGGGTTTCGCGCCTTTCCACTATGGGCGGTGGGTACTGATCGGCCCGCGCTGGGGCTGGATTCCTGGACCCATCGCAGTTGCGCCAATCTACGGTCCAGCTTTTGTGGCATTTGTTGGCGGGCCGGGATTCTCGATTGGATTTGGCGCTGCAGGTGTGGCTGCGTGGTTCCCGCTCGGACCGGGTGAGCCGTTCTATCCCTGGTATCACTACAGCAATGTCTACTTGCGGCAGATCAACGTCACCAACGTTCGCAACATCAACATTACCAACATCACCAACGTCACGAACATCAACAATGTTCACTACCGGTATCAGACAACGGCGACGACGGCAGTTTCGGCAAACGCATTTCGCAATGCCGAGCCTGTGACCCGCAACCTGGTGAACGTGAATCCGCAGCAGCTCAGCAGAGCGCAGGTGATCCCGCATCCAGAGATCAATCCGACGCCTCGCGCCATCGCCGCCGGCACAGCGTCGACCCGCCCGCCAGTACCAGCGCAGCGGCCAACGATTGTGCAACATCCCTCAGTTCGCACGACCGCCGCGGCACCTCCGCCGAGAGGTGCTGAACCGCCTCGCCCAAATCCTGAGGAGACACGGACACCGCCACCGGCCGCCTCTAGGCCGGTACCGCAGCCGCCGCATGAGAATCCTCCGGTCGCCGGCAATCGCCCCACCCCGGAGAATCGTCCGGCGAACGCGCCGCAGGCAACCCGTCCTCCACTTGTGGCCAGAACGCCGCCGCCGCAACCGAACCTGACCTACGAGCAGAAGGCGCCCGCGATGGCGGAACACCCTGGACGTCCTCTGGAGCCGCAGCAACGGGCGAACATTTACGCTGGAAAACCTGCCGGGGCAATGCAGGATCGTGAGTTTCCTCCACATGCTAGTCCAGCTGCGCCGCACTCGGCTTCCGCTCCGCATGGTTCGCCGTCGAAGCATTAGGAACTGTTTTCCGGGTTAGGGGGAATTGCTATGGGCGCTTTCCAGCGTGCGCATAAGAGCCTGATTGCTGGGTTCGCCGCTGTCGGGCTCCAGCCCGCTCAGGAGGCAGCTCCTTTTCGACGGAGCCTTGGCCAAAATGTAAAAAGAGCAGTGCGCTAGTCGCTTCAAGGCGAATCGCGGATATAATGGAGCGCACGCTCCCACTTGAATCGAGCCCACAATCAGTTGAGGGCGATTCACGTTTCCGATGTGGTAGAGAGCGAAGTTGGCATTGAATTCACCAATCCGGCGAGAGAAGAAACGTAGCAGTACTCCCGCAATCGTCGCTCTGTCCATCTGTATTTTCTTCCTGTTCACGGTCATTCTGGCGCAAGCGACCTTCAAGCTGACCTTCTTGCAACCCGACACCAGCGAAGAAACCATCATCTTTGCTTCCGTCTCGGCGCTGATCTTCTTGTTGTTCGTTGCGTTGACGTTCGTGCTGATTCGCACCCTGCTGCGGCTCTATGCTGAACGCAAGACCGGCGTGCTGGGTTCCAGGTTCCGCAGCCAGATGGTCTTAGGCGCACTGCTGTTGTCGCTGGGGCCGGTGATCTTCCTCTTCCTGTTTTCGTATGGGCTGATCAATCGTTCCATCGAGAAGTGGTTCTCCCGGCCGGCGGAAGATGTCGAATATCGGACCAACGTCATTGCTTCGCTGCTCACCGAATATGCGCAGACCAATGCGCAGGATGAAGCGCAGCGAATTGCGGCAACGCCCGATGCGCAGAAGTCTTTCCACACCGGGAACTTTACTTCCATCCTCGATGAATTCCGCCGCAGCGAGGTAACGCTGCAGGGCGTGTTTGCCTTCGCCCTGGTTGAAGGTGAGGTCGAGGCGAGTTTCCACGCTCCTGAGGCGTGGCCGCTGCTGCGCGGCAATTTGCCCCCGGCGGCCGCTAAGCCAGGAGAGGCACGACCGTTCGACGTGCAGGGCCAGATGTATGTCTTAGGGCGTGCCAATGTTGGTGCCCATGGTCAAGTCCTGGTTGCCATGCCACTGCCGCAGAACTATATGAGCACGTTGCGCGACATCGAGCACAGCCAGGATCAGTATCGCGAATTGCGCCTGCAACGGCGAAGGCTACGACGCACATATCTTGGACTTCTGTTGTTGTTGACGGTCGGTATTCTGTTCGCGTCGACCTGGCTGGCGTTGTTCCTGTCGAAGACTGTGACCCGTCCTCTGGTGGCATTAGCAGAAGCAACGCACGAGATCTCCCGCGGTCGTCTCGATTACCGCGTCGATGTTAAAGCCGGCTCGGAAATCGGCAAGCTGGTGGAGTCGTTCAACCGCATGGCGGCGGATCTGGAAACCAGCCGTGCCAGTGCGGAAGGCTCGCGTCGTGAACTGGCTGAGACCAATGCTCA
>JASHXK010000005.1 GCA_030043575.1 Terriglobales bacterium | reverse complement strand
AGGAAGAAGCAAAAGAGGGCAAACCACCGGTAGCTGCCGTTTCTCACGAAGAAGCTGCGCCGGCTGATGAAGCGGCGGCGCAGTAGAAGTCATTCAGCCTGATCTGTAGCCCACTCGCCTAACATCACAAAGGTTTCGGAAGGCACGGGTGAGTGCCCCCTGCATTCTGTCCCACAGCCGTATCCTTGCGAACTCGGGACAGCAGGGCCTACGGATACTCCTTGAAGAGGTCCCAGCTGGGCCAGTCGGTGCGACTACGCACCATGGGCTGGATGAGGCGGCGATTGATGTCGGGCATGTTGGTCGGGGTGTGCGAATTGAAGAGAAGCACGTATCCCACGCCATTGAACCACGAGGCGTAGGTTGTAATCGTGCCGATCGCGAAGTCGCCGCCCTTTTCCCAACTCACAGTTTGCATCGTACAGCCATTGGGGCCGCCAGATTCCGGCGGACACCACACCGAGTCCCAGCCGTCGGTCCAGTATTGGAATCTTCCTGCAAACTTGGGATTCGCCGGCCGCGAGACCATCAGCGACATCGTTTCCGGCGTAAGCGGATTAAGGTCCGGAATGCCGTTGCGCAAGCTGGCCTGCACGTGAGCAAGATCGATGATGCTGGCCGTCCAGCCACCAGCGGCCGCGATCTGCGGCCATACCATATCGACGCAACAGCGGCGGTTCTCGCCATTCGGAAGGACGTTGTAATAATTGACCTCATTGGGCAGCGAGTTGCCATGCAGCGAAACCCTGGCGTGGGTCGCTCCCATCGGGTGCAGAACGTTCTCTAGCATCCACTGTTCGTAAGGCTCGCCGGTTACGCGCTGGATCACCTGTCCCAGGATGGTGAAATTGAAATTCGCGTAGGAGAAGCATGTGCCGGGGGTGAAGTCGAGTCGGTGACTGATGCCGAAGCGAATCAGCTCAGCGGTAGTCGGCGGGTTGCGCATGTGCAGAGCTTGCTGCGCGCGCTGGACACTCCATTCACCGCTGCCACGAGTCATCACGCCGCACGCGTTCACGGTATCCCGGCTGGTAATCCAGCCGCCCGACATCTGCATCAGGTCCTGGACGGTGATGTCGTAGATGCGGGGATCGACGGTGCAGCCCCAGCACTTAACCGGCTGAAGATCGAGGACAGGTCGCCCGCAGGGTCCAGCACCGGCGGACGGTTTGTAGTTTGGCGGGGTGAAGACCTTCTGCTGCATGCAGAGCTGCTTTTCCTGAATGAGCTTAAGGATGCCGATGGCAGTGAGCGACTTCGAAATGCTGGCAAGCCGAAAGACTGAGGTCGGCGCAATCGGATGTCGTGCGGCTTCGTCGGCCCAGCCGAAGCCGCGGGCGTAGACCAAGCGACCGTCTTTGACGAAGGCGATGGCGGCTCCGGGAATGTGGTCACGTTGGATGACGTCGACCACCGCGCGGTCGAACTCTTCGAAGCCGGGTGCCGGTTTGCCGGTGATGGGGACGTCAGCACCGATCTGGGCAAACGGAGCGGAGACCTGGCCTACGAAAAACACCAGAAGATAAAGGGTGCGGTCAATCCTCAACTGTCGACCCTCCTTTAGGCGGTCCATTCGAAATCTTCAGGCTTCGTATTTCACCAGTGCAGCCATACCTGCTTCCAAATGCCAAATGATGTGGCAGTGGACGAACCACAGCCCGGGATTGTTGGCATCGAAGGCGACGGTCACGGTTGCGTTTCCGGGCACGAGAATTGTGTCGCGCATCGCGCCTCGCAGCGGGCGGCCGTTGATTTCGACGACCTCGAAGGCGTGGCCGTGCAGATGCATCGGGTGCGACATCGGAGTCTCATTGACGAACCTCAGCGCGACCCGTTGTCCCATCTTCACCTGCACCTGAGACTTCTCCGTTCCGGGATTGTTCACGTTGAAGACAATGTCGTTGATCATCCACTGGTACTTGGCCATGTTGCCCTGCAAACGCAGGACAGAAGTCTGATCGACCGGCTTGGTGGTCAGCGGAGTCACGGCCGAGAGCTGACTCTCCTGATCGAGCGTCAGAAGCCCGGTAGGCGTCGTACCCTTCACTGGCGTGCGCGTAATCGAGGCGCCGGCCGTTGCAAGAAAAATGCCGGTTTGTTCTCTCGAAGCTTCACGCAAGGCAAGAATGGGGAATGACCCGCCGCCCGGAGGGATCTGCACCATTACATCGATGCGCTGCGCGATGGCGAGCGGAAAGCGGCTGGCGCGAATCGGCTTGACTGGTAAACCGTCGGTGGCAATCAACTCTCCCGTCAGACTGCCGAGATCGACGAAATAATTTGTCCCCGAGCTGCCGTTGATGATGCGCAGGCGGACGCGTCCCGACTTCTCCACGCGAACGACATCGGGATCGTCCAGCGTGCGGTCATTGGCGAGGTAGGCGTCGTAGTTGACATCGTTAGCGTCAGGTTTGGCTCCCATCTTGCCCATGGGCGCCATGGCTTTCTTCGGCGCGCGAAGCTGAGAATAGATTTCGTTGGGCGGTGTGAAGCTGAAGTCACGGAAAAACACAATCACCTGCTGGACGTCCGCCGATTGATCAGACGAGTCGTGAACGATCAGCGGAGCCGATAGCAGACGGGCTTCCTGCAATCCCTCATGCGAGTGCATCCAGTGCGTGCCCGCGGGAATCACCGGGAAGTTATAAAACGAACTTTCATTCGGACGGATGACTGGCTGCGTGACTCCCGGTACGCCATCCTCATTGTTAGGAGGATAGAGGCCGTGCCAGTGGATCGCCGTCGGCTCAGTAAGTTTGTTTTCGAGCACCACCCGAAAGGGCTGGTTGTAGACCGACTGGAGACCCTGGGTTCCGTTGGGCTGCAGCAGTCCCCACACACTGGCGGATTTGCCGTTGATCTCCAGCGTACGCGTCACGGCTTGCAGCTTGACGGGAGCAGCTTGCGGGGAGACCTGAAAGAGGCCGAGGGCGGCAGCGTAGCGATCATGATAGAGCGCTGCGCCCGCCAGACCAGCAGACGCAGAGGTCAGAAATTCACGACGGGAAGATTTCATGGCGTGACTCTTTGTATGAAGTTGTTCGTAGGACAAAGAATGATAGTCGATATAAGCGCAGGGGCGACATGAAATCTGTTTGAAGAGAATTGCAGGGGCTAAAGCCCGGATCAGCGTGGTCGCAAGCGGCACGACTGAAGTCGTGCCCTGACACAAAGCACCTGGAAGGCGAGCAGGGGTTGTGGGGTCATGCCCTGATGCGGGTCGCGTAATGCGGTTTGTGAAGTCGTTCCCTGATGCGAAGCGGTTACGGCTGGGTGAGGACGGTGTGGTAGGGATCAAGCACCAACTGCCTAACGTCCGGCGGGGCAGGCAATGCGAAGTGGGTCTCAGCGCCCTCGGCGAAGACGCGGCCAAGATAGATTTGCCGGTCTTCTACGACACCATACACGGGCACGCTGGTAACGAGGTCGAACGGTGCGGATTCCTGGTGGATCACCCCGCTCGCCATCGCTTTGGGGCCGTGCGTGAACTTTACTTCTGAAAGCTCGAGTTGCGGATAAGCAGTTCCGTTGACCCAGCCATCGAAGAACCAGTCCAGCGACTTGCGATTCTCGAACCACAGCGATCGCGGCAAGACGCCTTCGACCGCCTGTTCGAAATCAGCATTGGTGATTTCCTTGCCCTGGAACTGAACAACCAGGTTGCGCAGCAGCGCGAGAAAAGTAGTGTCATCGCCGTTTGGATTTGCTTCTGTACGCGAGGCGTCACGCAGCATCCAGCGCAGCATATGGATCAGCCAGGTGCCGCGCCCATAGGTGATGATCTCGTAACCGTCAGGGAAGTGCGATGACGAAAGCCTGCTGCCAAGTGTTACCGGACCGGCTTCGACTAAACGACGGCCGTCCGGCGAGCGGCTCGCCAGGATCCGGCGATAGGTTTCCATCGCGATCTGAACATCGGCTGGCCGCGAGCGCTCCAGCAATAACAGCGAGCAATAATTCGCCAAGCCTTCCAGCAACCACTGCTCGTGGTAGCTGGCCCATGAAACCTGATCTCCGTACCACTGATGCGCCACTTCATGAGGCATCATGACTTCGCTATAGATTATGGCATCGGGGGCTGACAAATTCATGGCTCGCAGTTGCTCAGGCTGCAGATAAGCGTAGCTGGAAAGGAAGATCAAACCCGGCCAGCCCTGGCTCTCCGCGCTAGGGTTTTCCGTGAGCGAAAGTGAGCTGAAAGGATAAGGCCCCAGCATTTGGGACAGTGCAGTCAGGGTTTCTGCCGCACGCTGGGCGAGTGACTCCCCCGTGTCCGCCGGATTCTGCAAGGGCTGCGGCCGAGGCACAGGTTCAACCGTTCCGGGTGCGTGTGGCGACAGTAATGGCGAGGAAGATCCCCTCGCCGTATCGGGTGTCGCATGCTGGTCTTCGCTGCCGTGAGCCGCATAAGCGTCGACTTCAACAGTGGGAAGCTTAGTCGAACTGCGCACGTACTCGCCTAGGTTGAAGCCCGCAATTGGAATTGGCTGCTCGCTTACCCAATGGCCGACGAAACCGTCGCCTTCCGGCTCCAACGAAACACGGCGACCGGTCGCGATGAGTGACCACGGGTGCGGAAAGCGGAAGGTCAAATCGTAATTGGCCATCGCGATGCCGCGATTGGGATACCAGGTGCCGCGGGCTCCAACGAAGAACAAACCGCCGCCCGCATCCGAGAGAACCGAGCCAGAATAAATGAATCGCAGCGCGAAATGCTCGCCCGGTTGCAGCGGCGCAGGAAAAACAACGGCGATGGTATCGTTGCCGCGGCGCGACAGCTCGCTGCCCTCGACCGCTTCATTCTGGATGAATTCCAGCGGCTGGCCTTCGTACTCCACCTTCTTGATTTGCAAATAACGTGACAACTCAAACAGTACGATGCGCGTGCCGCCCTGTTTCACATCGACGTCGAGCGTCGCCTCGGCAGAAAGGTTGCGACCGGGATCGATGGTGGTGTTGATGGTGTACTTGTTGATGGACATCACATGCGGTGTCCACAGCGGCCCGCTGGGGCCGCCAAAGCGCGTGTCGGAGAGCGGCGTCTTGCGCAGCGAGCGCATGGGGAAGCTCATCCACAAGTCGTAATACACCTGATCGTCACGCGAGGAGGCGTTGCCGACGCTGATTTGCTCAGGGCTACGGGTATCGAAGAAGACGTCGAAGACACCGTAGTGCTCGCCGGCAAAGCGGGCATGCAGCAGACGATCAGGAATCGGCGGAAGCTCTCCCGGAGCGGCCGTTGCCGGCGCGCTGGTGAAGGAGATGCAGAGGCGCATGGCATCCATCTCGGCAAGAGTCACAGCGCGCTCATTGTTCCGGGCGACGAACTCGGTCGCATCTTCCGGCGGACGCAGAAATGGTTCCAGTTCCTTCACCAGGCCGTCGTTGAAGCGCAGATAGCCCGAAGAGAACTTCTCCTCCAGCACTCCGGCGTTGATGAACAGCCCTAATGACGCCCGCTCCATGCGGTCGGGCGGGCGAACCAGCACCTCGCCTTCGCCTTCGAAATACGCGCCGGTGACGTGACCATCGACCGCCTGGGTGAGCGCGATGGTCCCGTCGGTAAGCCAGATGTGCACGTCTTCGCGATCAATCTCAGCTTCGCGAATCTTGAAGACGCGCTGTGGATCGAGGCCGACGCTGCGCAAAGCGCGGTACAGCGGCAGAACTGGTCCCGAGGTCAGGGGCGTTTGCGGGAATTGGGGAGGGGGCTGAGGAGCAGCCAGAGCCGCTTGTTGTTGCTGTGCCATTGCGACGGCAGCCAACAAGAGCAAAAACAGAGCGCATTGGCGCGCGCCCGCGATGGCCCAGTGGGTCATAAGTGCTATCTCAAGGATGCTACGGAAGGCAGGCCGTTGTCATCCCGGGTGGGACGAGCCGCAGTTGAGGATGTGAGCGTGGAGTCGAAAGATTACCGTTGAACCGCGTAATGCAGTTTGACCACACCGTCCGGAAAGGCCTTGCAGGAAATCAACTGCAAGGGCACATTGCGATGGCGAGGTGCGATTAGGGGAATGCCTTCGCCGATGAACCTGGGGATGACGGAGATGAGGAACTCGTCGATCTCGCCTTCGTCGAGGAACGACGCGATGATGCCTCCGCCGCCCATCATCCAGATGTTCTTGCCTTTTCCGGCGCGCAGATGAGTAGCAAAAGCTTTGATGGGTTCATCCACAAGCTCGACTTCGGCAGCGGTTTCCCCCGTCCTCAGCGTCCGGCTGAAAAGGTAATTCTTCAATCTGGTATCGAACGCGGCGCCAGCCATCCCCTTTTTCTGGAAGGACAGCGCCAAGTCGTACGTCTTTCGTCCCCAAAGGACGGTGTCGATCGACTTCCAGAATTCGCCCATACCGTAATTGCCTTTGGGACGGGGGCGGTCGAGCCAGTCGAACGAGCCGTCAGGCCGCGCGATGAAACCATCGGCGCTGATGGCGACGAGAGCAATGATTTTGCGTTTAAGGGCAGTGTGGGTGGTCTTGCTTGCCGCTCGCTTGGCCATGCTCGCCGGGGTGGCCTAGTCCTGAACCGGACCGGCGTTCTCGGCTACTACCAGTTTCTCTTCCAGTTCGGCGACGTGCTCCATCAGCAGATGGTCATAGCCCTTGAAATTCCGCAGACGATAGAGAAATTCACCCAGCAATAACAAACGGCAGCACACAACCACAATGAAAACCAGAGCGAGGCCGATGTCGAGATTGGCGTGGAAGTTGGTGTAAACCGCCTGATCGCCCCCGGCCCGGATGGCCGAACGGATGGAGACGATCTCCAGGAACAGCCCGCCCAGAAATAATCCGATCAGGACAAAGATGAAGACCAGCGAGCGCGCCACGTATACCAATGTGGCGAACGAGTTATTGTGACACTCGCACAGGTTGAAGAGCTTCGAATTGACGGACAGCAGCCGCGCCTTGAGGAGCCACGTCCCCAGGCGTTGCGGGGGCAAAGAAACGAAGTGCCGCACCGTGTCGGCATAGAGCGCTCCCAACCCGGCGAGGACGACGAGGATAACCTCTAACACAAGGGCATGATGATGCAGCCACAATGAGACCGAATTCAGCATCTGGGCGCAACTATAACACGGAAGCAGCCTCCGGTGGGACGCACCCCGGCCTGGCGGAGTCGGGGAGCCTTAGTTCCTTTTCTGGAGCCGTCGTTCCCATTTGCCGATAGTCAGATAAGGGCACAAGTCTTCGTATGGCCGTGCTGTCTTTGGCCAGGAATGCGGAATTGTGGCCAGCGCGCCGGAATAAGGCCCACGAGGCTGTGTCGCGCCGCCAGGCGGGTGCTCTTTCTATCTGGCGACGGCAAGAACGGCCCAATGAAGAGTCATTTCAAATCGCGGCGGATGCTTCCCCTGATTGGGATTCTTGCTATTGGCTCGGTGCTTAATGTAGTGGTACTGGTCGTCTTGCGCAGCCAGGAGGAGCGCAGCGCCAAGGCGGGCTTTGAAAACGTGGCTGAGGTGCGGTTTGACGGCCTGGAAGCCAGCGTTCATGAAAGCCTCGACAACCTGGATGCGCTGGCCGCTTTCTTTAACGCATCGCATTTGGTTGAACGGGGTGAGTTTAATCGATTTACAAGCACGTTGTTGGGACGGGACAAAGCACTGCAAGCGCTGGAGTGGTCACCGCGTGTGACCTTGGCAGCACGAGCGGCATATGAGCTGGCGGCCAGACGCAACGGCTTCCCGGCGTTCCAATTCACCGAAAAGAGCTCTCAGGGGCAGATGGTACCGGAGGCAGAACGCCCGGAATATTTTCCGGTTTTTTACGTGGAACCGTTACGTGGGAATGAGCGGGCGGTTGGGTACGATCTGGCGTCCAACTTGGCCCGCAACACGGCCATCAGGCGCGCCGCCGAGAGCGACGAGTTCGCGGCAACTGAGCCCATCATCCTGGTACAAGAAAAGAAAAACCTGCCGGGATTCCTAGTCTTTCGCGCTATTTACACGGGAGGCGCCGACCTCTCGACGCAGAAACAGCGACGCGGAGCTTTGCTGGGTTTGGTCCTGGGAGTGTTTCGCATGGAGGACATTGTCCATCGTGCGGCGATGGAGCATGCGGGCTCGAACCAGATCGTGATCACCGTCTCGGATGTAGACTCTGCCGGGAACCGGTTGCCGATGTTTCCCAAGGCAAGGCCGGTGCGATCTTCCCAACCGGGGCTCGAAACCGGGCGAGTCATTTCCGTCGCCGGCCGGACCTGGGAGATCCTGGCGTATCCCGCCGATAACTCCTTCCAACCAGTGCGCTGGCCAAGTTGGACCATCTTCATCGCAGGCGTCCTCCTGACCTTCGCCGTGGCTGGATATCTGCGCCTGCTGCAAAACCGAAACGCGGAGATCGAACTCACCGTCGGCATGCGGACGCATGAGCTCAACGCGGCTCTTGAGAAGCTGGAGTCTGTCAATAACGAACTCAACAAGAGTAGGGCGCGCTATCAGAAGCTGGTCGACCTTTCCCCCAATGCCATTCTGGTAGGAGAGAACAAAGCCATTACCATGGCCAATCAAAGCGCGCTGCAGCTCTTCAAGATCATGACAGCGGAGCCGCTGAAGGGCCACCGGCTTCGGGACCTGGTATGCCCTTCGTTTCGTGCAAAGACGGACAATGCGATCGACCCTCTATACCAGTCCGTGGGTCAGTCGCCGCTGCAAGAAGCGCAGATTCTATGCGGCGACGGAAGCGCGGTCGACATTGAGTTCGCGGCATCTTCCTTCTTTGACGAGAACGGCGTCACCATTCAGACCATCCTGCGAGATATTTCCGAGCGCAAGCGGGCCGAGGCGGAACTGCTGCGTGCCAAAGAACAGGCCGAGGCTGCCAGCCGCGCCAAAAGCATGTTCCTCGCCAGCATGAGTCATGAGATCCGGACGCCCATGAACGGCATTATCGGGATGTCGGAGCTGCTGCTACAAACGCATCTTTCGCCCGAGCAGCGACGGTACGCCGAGATTGTGCGCAGCAGCGGCGCAAACCTGTTGGGCATCATCAACGACATTCTGGATTTTTCAAAGATCGAGGCGAGGAAACTCGTTCTCGACCGTATCGACTTCGACTTGTCCATTCTGCTACGCGAGACCGTCGATATGCTGGCGCTCAAAGCACACCAGAAAGGTTTGGAACTCAACTGCCGCATAGCAGCGGAAACCCCCTTGTTGTTTCGGGGCGATCCCGGCCGCTTGCGTCAGATCCTCACCAACCTGATCGGCAATGCGGTGAAGTTCACTGAGCACGGTGAAGTTGCGGTTGACGTCGGGCCGCTGCCGGGCGCTGCATCCGGCGCGCTGAAGTTCTCGATTACGGATACCGGCATCGGCATCGACGGGGCACAGCTGAAAACAATCTTTGCTCCATTCGTGCAGGCTGACGGTTCTACAACGCGCAGATTCGGCGGAACCGGTCTGGGTCTGGCCATTTCGCACGATCTTGCGGAGATGATGGGCGGGAGGATTGGGGTCGACAGTGTCCTCGGACAAGGGTCCTCGTTCTGGTTCACTGCGGTTTTCGATATGCCAGCAGCGCAACCTGCGATCTGTTGCACTCCGGAGAAAAGCTGGGACGGCATCAGAGCGCTGATTGTGGACAGCAACGCCACAAATCGAGCGATCATGATCGATCTGCTGCAGTCGTGGGGACTTCGCTGCGCAGAACTGCCGGATGCCCAGTTGGCATTGCCAGCGTTGCGACAAGCTATCGATGGCAGCGACGCATTCCGCATCGCGTTTCTGGCGAATTCCAGCGCAGACCTGGCCAAGCTGATACCCACGGATCATTCATTGACTGACATGTCGTTCGTCTTGATGACGCTCCTCGGCAATGAGCTTGACGATCGGCAACTCCAGCGCTCGGGTTTTGCGGCGCAAGTGTCCAAGCCGATCTGGAAACCCAGCCTTCGCGATTGCCTGACGCGCGCGCTCGACCGTAAGCGACGCAATGCGTCCTGCATTTCGCCAGCCAGCCCGAATCCAGTGACCCATGCTCAATCGGTTGAGTCTCAGGCTGCACATCGGGCTCGCGTGCTGGTCGCCGAGGACAATCCTACGAACCAGGAGGTGGCCGTCGCTATCTTGCACAAGCTGGGCTACGAAACCGAGCTGGCAGGCAATGGCGAGTTGGCCATCCACGCGTTACAGGCGGGCGACTACGACGTGGTCCTCATGGACTGCGAGATGCCGCAAATGGACGGCTACGAAGCTACCAGGAGAATTCGCAGTGGTCAGGACGGAGTGCGCAACCGTGACGTTCCCATCGTTGCGCTGACCGCTTCCGCGTTGGCGGCCGATCGCGATCGCTGTTTTCGCGTGGGCATGAGCGATTACATCTCGAAGCCGGTCGATCCGCAGCAACTGGCCACCACATTGGCAAGATGGACTGCGCCTTCCAAAACTCCCAGCCGGCAGCCCCGAACCGCCGCGCCAACGCCGGCGGGGGTTCCGGTCTTTGATGAAAACGAGCTATTGGAGCGGCTGATGGGAGATCGCAAACTGGCGCAAAAACTGGTCGACAGTTTCATCCATGACGTGCCGAGCAAGCTTGCCAATCTCCATGAGCTGATTCGCGCGGCGGATAGCGCCAGCATACGGGCGGTGGCGCACGCCCTCAAAGGCGCAGCCGCGAACCTGTCAGCCCGATCTTTGAAGGAGCTGGCCGTGCAAATGCA
>JASHXK010000092.1 GCA_030043575.1 Terriglobales bacterium | reverse complement strand
TCAGGTGAAATCCTTCGGTGTAAAAAAGTTCGAAGACTTTACCTGGAAGCACATTCTCGACTTCTACTCCTGCGCCGATTGCGGACGCTGCTCCGACAATTGTCCGGCGAACGCTGCGGGCCGGCCACTGTCACCACGATTCTTGACCATCAAGGCGCGTGACTACTGTTTCCAGAACTTTCCTGCGTTTGGTGAGTCGACAAACGGTCACGCGTTGGTTGGCGGGATTTATTCGGAAGATGAGATCTGGTCGTGCACAACTTGCGGCGCCTGTGAAGAAGAATGTCCGCTGCTGATCGAATACATCGACAAGATTGTTGACCTGCGGCGAGGCCTGGTCGATGACGGCAATGTGCCCAAGTCGATCCAGAAGGCGCTGAAGGCGCTTGAGAGCCGGGGCAATCCCTACGGCAAGCTGGAAAAGAAGAAAGCCGACTGGACAAAGGACAAGGAGTTCCAGCAGACGTGCGACGTTAAGGTACTAAATGGCAGCGACAGCGCCGAAGCGCTGTTTTTTGTCGACAGCATCACCTCCTACGACGACCGCATTCAGGCGATCGGTCGTGCGACGGCACGCATTCTCTCGAATGCAGGTGAAGACTTCGCAATCCTGGGCGCAGCAGAAAAAGACAGCGGTCACGATGTTCGCCGCTTTGGCGAAGAGACGCTCTTTATGGCGCTGCGCGACCACAACACTGACGCGATCAAGGAATCGGGCGTCAAGCGTATCGTCACCTCTGATCCGCACGCCTTCAACGCACTGAGGCACGACTACAAGGACATCCCGCCGGTGGAGCACATCAGCCAGGTCATCGCGCGCGACGTGAGGTCCGGCAAGCTGCGGCTGAGTCCGATTGAGAACGGCAACAACGTCTACACCTATCACGATCCCTGCTATCTCGGCCGGCATAACCAGGTCTACGACGATCCGCGCGCCGTGCTAGACGCGATTCCGGGATTGCAGCGAGTTGAGATGGAGCGCTGCCGCGATCGCTCGTTTTGCTGCGGCGGCGGCGGGCTGATGCTGTTCTATGAGCCGAAGGAGGACGAGCGGATCGGCGTGAAGCGGGTGCGCATGGCTGCCGAGGCGGGAGCGAATGTCATCGTCACCGCTTGCCCGTTTTGCATGGTCAATATCGAGGACGCGATCAAAGTCTCGGGAATGGAAGGCAGGATGACGGCTATCGATCTGGCGGAACTGGTCGATCAGCAGTTGGTGCGCGAGCCGCTACAGACAACGAGCGTCTTGGAAGAAGTGCTGGATGAGATGCGGGCTTAATGCATCGGCAGGAACGTGCCTGCCATGGTTTAGCAGCTTAAGGCGCGCCGCGCGGTGCGTCGCAGATGAGTTTGAAGATTCTTTGTGGAGGTTGACGTGGAGATTCTAGTTTGCGCCAGAAGAGTACCCGACACGTCTGAGAACGAGATTCAACTGAACAGTGCGGGGAACGACATCGAACGTGACGATTTGGTTTATTCCATCAACGAGCCGGACAACTACGCGGTGGAAGAGGCCTTGCAGATCGTCGCCAAATCCGGTGGCAACGTTACGGTGGCCACCGTGGGTACCGACGAAGACGAAGAGATTCTGCGCCGCGAGATGGCCATGGGCGCCAACAAGGGTGTCCTTCTCTCTGATGATGCCTTCAACGGCTCGGATGGGAAGGGAATCGCGACCGTCCTCAAGGGCTTCGTGCAGAAGGGCAAGTTCGACCTGGTGTTGACCGGGGTGCAAGCGGAGGACGGCGGTGCGCAGGTCGGCGGCATGCTGGCGGCGATGCTCGACTACCCCTTTGCTTCTCTCGTGAATTCAATCGAGGTTCTCGACGGCAACAAGCTGAAGATCAGCCGCGAGATCGAAGGCGGCAATCGCGAGATGAGCGAGATCGATCTGCCGTGCGTGCTCTCCATCCAGACCGGCATCAACGAGCCGCGTTACGTCGGCATGCGTGGCATCCGGCAGGTCGCCTCGGTGGAGATCCCGACCTACGGCGCATCCGATCTTGGGGTCGATCCTAAGTCGGTTGGTGAAGCGGCTGCCAACGTGAAACGCGACGACTACTTCATTCCGGCGCTTGGCAAAGGAGCCGAGATCCTGCAAGGCAGCAATGAAGAGATTGCCACCAAGCTCATTGAGCTGATGAAAGCCAAAGGAGGTTTGCAATGACCGCCCGGATTTTCGCCTACATCGTACACAAGGCCGGAGTGGTTGACGATTCCGCCGCCGAGTTGCTGGCCGCCGCGAAAACCATCGATCCTGCTGAAACTCCAACCGCCTTGGTCGTTGGTTCCGGAGCTGAGCTGGATACGGTCTGCAGCAACCTCTGCGCAACCTTCGCCAAGGTCTGGAAAGTCGCTAACGATAGTTTCGCCTATCTGAATGCCGAACTAATTCGTCAGGCTTTGGCTAAGGTCGTTCCACAGGGCTCCATCGTGCTGGTTCCGCATAACCACTTTGGAATCGATCTCGGGCCGGGACTCTCGATCAAGCTCAACGCTGCCTTCGTCCCCGATGTTGTCAGAATCGATGGTGTCGACGGAACGAATCTAAAAGTCGTCCGTCAGGAATTCGGTGGGCAAGTCAGCACTCACGTTCGCTGCAACATCGCCAACGGGGCTGTCATCAACGTTCGTCCAGGCGCGTTCAAACCCGCCGAGAGTGCCCCCGCCGCCGGTGTTGCGGTCGATAAATCAGCCGAAGTCGGCCCACTCACCACAGAACGCCGTTACCTTACGACGATTGTTCCCGAAGCTGGCGACGTTGACATCACCAAGGAACCGGTGCTGGTCTCGATTGGCCGCGGCATCGGGGAAAAAGACAACATCCCGATCGCCGAGGAACTGGCTGAAGCTCTCGGAGCCGTGGTGAGTTGCTCACGTCCGGTAGTCGACGCCAAGTGGCTGCCGAAGTCGCGTCAGGTCGGCTCATCCGGGCAGACAGTCAAGCCGAAGATTTATCTGGCTTGCGGCATCAGTGGATCCTTCCAGCACTTGGCTGGGCTCAAGGGCAACCCCTTCGTCGTCGCCATCAACAAGAATCCCAAAGCGCCAATCTTCCAGGTCGCCGAGGTTGGCATCGTGACGGACATGCTCGAGTTCATCCCCGAGCTCACCAACAAGGTTCGCGAAATGAAGCAGGTCTCGGCCTAAGAAAAAAGAGGAGAGGTTCTGTCCATGATGACCAAGAAAACCCTGCAACTCAGCCTGAAGTCGCTGCGCGACTTCGCCAAGAAGCGTCTGCCCGATGAAGAACTGATCGCGCTGGACGAGCGCGACGAATGCCCGGTGGAGATCGTCCGCTACATGAGCGATCCGGACAAGCTCGGCATCCAGCTCCTGTTCATCCCGGAAGAGTACGGCGGCATGGGCGGCAGCACCTTCGACGTCTACCTCATCTGCGAGCAGATGGCGCGCATCGATCTCGGCGTCGCGACTTCTTTGTTCGCCACCTTCCTGGGCAGCGATCCGATCACATTCGGCGCGACTACCGAACAGAAGAAAAAGTGGCTGGGCAAGATCGCCGACGAAGGCGTTCTCTTTGCCTACGGCGCGACCGAGCCGGAAGCCGGCAGTGACTTGGGCGCGCTGAAGACCACCGCCGACCGCGTCGAGAAGGACGGCAAGATTGTCGGCTACAAGATCAATGGCAGCAAGCAGTGGATCTCGAACGGTGGCATCGCCGACCACTATACGATCCTGGCTAACACACCCGCCGGCCCCAGCTGGTTCATCGTCGATGCGGGCACGAAGGGCTTTGCCCACGATGAGCCCGAAGACAAACATGGGATTCGTCTGAGCAATACGGCCGCTCTGGCCCTGAACGATGTTTACGTCGATGCCGATAGGTTAGTGGGCGGTGTCGAAGGCCAGGGTCTGCTGCAGGCGCAGATGGTCTTCGGCTACACGCGCGTGATGGTCGCGGCTTTTGGACTTGGCGCCGGATGGTCCGCGCTGGATCGCGCCATTCCATATTCGATGAAGCGCATTCAGGTTGGAACTCCGCTTTCGGAGAAGCAGGGCTACACCCATAAGCTGATCGTGCCCAACGTCGTGAAGCTGGAAGCGGGTCGCGCCTATATAGAAGAGACGGCGGAGCGTATCGACGCCGCCACGGAAGGAAGCCTGAACACCGAAGGGGCGATCGCCAAGTACATGTCCACCGAAGCGGGTCATGCCGCCGCCGATGCCAGCATTCAGGCGCTCGGCGGCTATGGCTACACCCACGAGTACATGGTGGAGAAGATCAGCCGCGACGTTCGCATCACCCGGATCTATGAAGGCACCTCCGAAATTATGGAGATGACCATCAGCCGCGATCGCTGGCAGCTTCACCTGAAGACGCGCGGCCAGCACTATCACGATCGCGCGAAACAGGTGGGAGCGCTACACGCCGCACATCCGGATGTAGGCGCAGAC
>JASHXK010000091.1 GCA_030043575.1 Terriglobales bacterium | reverse complement strand
CGAAAGTGCCAGCGGTGTACAGAGTCCAACCGCGGAGGTCACGGCCATACATGATGCCGACAACGAACCCGGCGCATACTGCTGCGGCGTCGTGGCCGAGGCCAACGTAGCGAAGGCGAAGAGTAGGGCGATTGGGGCAAGGCGGAAGATGCTAAGAGAGAGGTCTTTCATTTCGGTTGTCCTTGTCGTTCAGAGCCGATGAGTTGAGGCCCGGCTGACCGCTTGCCGTTATGGCTTTGCACTGCGCCAATGATGGTTTGGAACGCTTGAGCGACACGGGTATACCTCCCCTTGAGTGAACGAGTTACTCCTCCGCGATTTCGTGCAGGGCCGCGGCTGATGGGGTTGCTGCCGTCACTTGAGGCTGTCGCGGCTTTGCTGGACGGCCTTTTCAAATTCTTCACGGTCTTCAATCCTCCTTTTCTCCGGAGAACGACATTCGAACACTACGCGCGCTGCAGCAATGCGCTCGACGCAATGACCGAAAGCAATAGTTTGTTTCGAAGAAGAGGTGAGATAGGGTCTTTAGGATGGTAGGTCGGTAGGTGGGCCGCACCCCGCCATTGTCTTCCTAGCGGCTCACCATCCAAGCGTACCAAAAGCGTACCAAATACCGGCAAATATACCGCTATTTCCCGGTATTAACCCTATCTAACCCCTTTAGAGTCAACAACCGGTGGGTCGATGGTGACCGTGTGAAGATGGCACTCTACCGCTGAGTTAAGCGCCCAAGTTGCGGTATCTGCATTGTAGCAAAGCAAATGGGAGGTACGGCTGGCTTTGAGCGGATTGCCATTCACCTCACTCATGTCCGCCCACCATGGTACCCCGATCGAGCTTGGCAACGACTCCATCCGCGCTTGCAGCACATAGGTCTTCTGTGTTCATCTAACTCCGCATGGCCCTTGAGGAATACAAGCGTAAGCGCGACTTCAGCCAGACGCCCGAGCCGCCTCCGAAGGTTGGCAAGGGCAGCCTGCGGCGCTTTGTCGTGCAGAAGCATCGCGCGACTCGTCTGCATTACGACTTCCGGTTGGAGATGGAGGGCGTGCTGAAGTCGTGGGCCGTCCCTAAAGGACCGTCACTCGATCCCGTCGACAAGCGGCTCGCCATGCAGGTCGAGGATCATCCCGTCTCCTACTTCGATTTCGAGGGCACAATCCCGGAGGGGAATTACGGCGCCGGTACGGTGATGGTTTGGGACGTCGGTACATGGGAACCGGAGGGCGATGCGCATCAGATGCTGGCGAAGGGAGATCTGAAGTTTCGCCTGAATGGCAAGAAGCTGAAGGGCAGCTTTGCGTTGATTCACATGAAAGCGCGGCGGCCGGGAAGCAAAGGCACGGAGTGGTTGTTGATCAAGCATCACGATGCCTATGATCAGCCTGGCTACGACATCGACAAGTACGACTATTCGGTCCTGACCAAGCGTTCCTTGAAAGAGATTGCCGGCGACGAGGGCTCAGCCGAATGGCTGAGCAGCCGCAAGGCTACGACCCGCGGCGGCTCCAGTAAGAATGATTGGCTGGCCGAGTCAATTGCCAAATCCGACGCCAGAAACGCGAAGACGGCAAAGAAGTCGGCAGCCGTTAAGTCCCCTCACACCGCAGCCAAGGCGTCAGCATTGAAACGCACCGCAGAACCTGCAAGCACCACTACTTTGGAGCGATCGACCGCCAGCCGCGACGTCGGCAAAACCCGCTCCTCTGCCGCTACAAAAAAAAAGTCTCCGCTGAAGAAGACGGCGTAGCTACCCGCGCCGCGAGCATTGGCCGCCAGGCGCCCATGCCGCATGCTATTCGTCCCATGCTCGCCATCTCCGTCGACAAAGCTTTTGACGATGAGCAATGGCTCTACGAGATTAAATGGGATGGCTATCGTGCCGTGGCATTTCTCGACGGCAAGGCTCTTCGCCTGGTTTCACGCAACCAGAACGACCTGACCAAGGCCTATCCCGAACTACAAGAGATTACCGCCCACATCAACGCGCGTAGGGCAATTCTCGACGGTGAGATCGTTGCGCTGGACGACCAGGGCCGCCCATCGTTCGGCCTGATGCAACAGCGAACCGGAGTCGGCGAAGGCGGCCGCCGCATTCGCCGCACTCGCGACGACATCCCGATCGTGTATTACGTTTTTGATCTGCTGTATTGCGATAGCTACAATCTGATGCAAGCCGACCTCGAGCAACGCAAAAGGCTGCTGGCATCGATCGTTATTCCCAGCGATGTGCTGCGCTGCTCGGAGCACTGGGTCGGCGCCGGTACAGCGCTCTTCAGCGCCGCTGCCCAGCAGGGACTGGAAGGCATCATCGCCAAGCGTCGCAAAAGCTGCTACCTGCAGAAGCGCAGCGGCGAGTGGCTAAAGATCAAGATCACCAGGCGGCAGGAGTGTGTCATCGGAGGATACACCGACCCGCGGGGATCGCGTGAAAACTTCGGATCGATTGTGCTCGGGCTTTACGATGACCAGGGACGCTTGATTCCCGTTGGCCAGGCCGGCAGCGGCTTCAACGAACAGACTCATGCGCAAATGTGGAAGCGACTGCAGGCGCTGGAGAGCAGCCGCAATCCCTTCTTCGGAAAAGTAGAAAGCGATCGTCGTGTGCATTACGTCAAGCCAGAGCTGGTTGCCGAAATCAAATTCACGGAATGGACGCACGAGGGAGAGAGCGGCGCGGTCAAAATGCGCGCGCCGGTCTTTCAGGGACTGCGCTTCGACAAATCGCCATCGGAGTGCAGGTTCGAACGAGTAGCCAGCATCGACAAGCTGCTTTGAGAACTATTGAGGGCTACTTAATATCTTTTACCGGCAGCAGGGACCCGTATTCATGCCCGCTGCTGTCCACTGCGCGCACGATGATCGCGTTGAAACCGTCGCGGATCTCGGGATATTTCGCGACCACCGCCTTGATCAGGGCGATATTGTCCTGGAAGGCTACTCCGGAATTTCCAGCGTCGGGATTCTGATAGCGAATCCTTAAGTCGAGATTGTTGTCGACGGGGACAGCTGCGAGCTCAGTGATCTTGAAAACCTTGCCATTTGCCGAAACGCTCATTGGTGAGCTATCGCTGGGCAGATCGCTGGGCCGCGCGGCCTGCATCTCGTCAGCGATCTTGTCGAGCTGCGGCGTACTCATGAAGTTCACGGGAGCCGTGAGGTCCCACGCTGTCAGATAGTAGAACCAGGCGTCGTGTGCGTAGCCCTTCACCTTATATTCGCGCGCTTTCGCGAGATACCACTCGCCATCGTGACCGCCAAGTGAGTCCAGTCGCGGATAGTATCCCGCCAGCTTCCATGCCCCGCCAAGATTCTGCAGCACAAGCGTGAGCGTGATCGGGTCTTTGCCGGTGACCCTCTGGATCACGATGGCGTACCTTCCCGGCGGTAGGTTGGGGATGAAAAACGCCAGCCGATCCTGCGAGTTGTAGATGCCGCAATAAAACTCAGCGCGCGGCAGCGGAGCTTTTGCCTGCGAAGCGTCGAGCAGGTACGAACCGGCAATCGTCGCCTGCCCTCCCGCGAGATACGGCTTGTTGGTAACCACAGCCTGCTCGATCGACTCGAAGTCGCTGGCGAGCTGCGGGATCGCGTTGACTTTCAGTCCTGCCACATCGCCGCTTTTCGACATCTGAAGGTACTGCGTCGCTGCACTGTCGATAGCACTCTTGCTGGCCGCATCCAGATCGGAGCCGGTCGCGCAGGTCTGCGCCGGCGACGGGATCGGTACCGTCGCAACGATGAGCAGGAACAAGCCAAATCGAAGAAGAACGCGCAGGAACTGGCAAAGCACGTGCGAAATGCGAATCATGGCGCCATCCGGATCGCCCGCGACCTCCCGCGGGGAGCCTCAATCGCTAAGATGCCGATTTCGCCGCAGGGGAGCCACTCGGCCGGTGACTGTTTTGACGAACCCTGCTGATTGAGGCAGCAGGCAAAGCGGTCGCGGTTTAGAATAGGAGCGGCGGCAAAACTATCGAGCCATTCCGCCGTCCAACTTCTATGGTACGCCTTGGCAAAACTCATGCGAGCGTTGTGCTGGTTGGGGCAGCTCTTTTGATGCCCTCGCTCGCGATCAGCCAGACAACAGAGCCAGCGGCACAAGGACAGCTTGCGCCCCAAGCGAATCCTGCATCTCCAAGGCTGCCCTCGACACAAGCTGCGCCCGCGCTTGGAACGGCTTCCCAATCGCCAGCAACAGCGCCGAGCCAGCCTGCTTCTGCACCAAGATCCCCGGCAGCGAAGTCGCGCGAGCGTCGTGCGAAAGCCGCGCCTGTCGCACAGGCGACGCCAGCGCCCCCTGCTCCGCCGCCTACGCTTGAGCAGTCACCACCGACCGCCCCAAGGGTTAATCTTCAGAATGGCCAGCTGACGATTGACGCTCCGAATTCCACCCTGGCCCAGGTGCTACGTGCGGTACAGGCGCGGACCGGGGCATCCATCGACATTCCCTCCAGCGCCGGTAACGAGCGGGTTGTGGCGCAGCTTGGCCCCGGACTGCCGCGGGATGTGCTGAACACCCTGCTGAACGGTTCGAAGTTCGATTACGTCATTCTGGGGGTCACTGGAGATCCTGGTGGCATACAGAAGGTGATTCTGACCCCGCGACAGGCTGGCACGCCAGTAAACACGGCACAGAATAACAATCCTCAGCCTGCTCAAGAGGAGGATCAGGACGAGGGCGCTGCTCCGGACACTTCGGAGAACGAATATCAGAATCCTGATCAGCCGCCAGCACCGCCGGGAGGTTTTCGCCGTCCCATTATGCCCGGAGGGCAACAGGTTGACCCGGGGGCGCAATTCGGAAGCGGCGAGCAGCCGAACGGTCCCAAGACTCCTGAGCAGTTGATGCAGGAGATGCAGCAACTACAGCAACAGCAGCAGAATTACCAGCAGCAGTTGAATCCCGCCAATCAGCCGCCGCAGCAGCAATGAGAAGAAGTTCTACTTAGACGCGGTTTCCACGGGCGCCAGAGCGCGCAGAGATTCGTTATATGGCGCTCGTACTACGCCACGCTCGGTAATGATCGCCGTCACGTATTGATGCGGGGTGACGTCAAACGCCGGATTTTCCACGCCTACACCGTCGGGAGTGATTTGCTTGCCGGCTATGTGGGTCACCTCTTTTGAGGAGCGCTGCTCAATGGGAATCTGGCTGCCATCCGGCGTGTCGAGATCAACCGTCGAAAAGGGAGCGGCGACATAGAATGAAATTCCGTTTTCCTTTGCCAGGACTGCCAGGGTGTAGGTACCGATCTTGTTGGCGACATCGCCGTTAGCGGCAACGCGGTCTGCTCCTACGACCACGGCATCGATTCTTCCCTGGCGCATCATGGTGCCCGCCATGTTGTCGGAGATGACGGTGGTGGGAATGCCGTCCTTCAGCAACTCCCACGCTGTCAGACGTGATCCTTGAAGAAATGGACGAGTTTCGCCGGCAAAGACGTGCAACTTCTTGCCCGAATCGACCGCGGCGCGAATCACACCCAGCGCCGTCCCATAACCGCAAGTCGCCAGGGCGCCTGCATTGCAATGCGTAAGTATGCTGCCCCGGGAGGGAAGCAACCCTGCTCCGTGTTTGCCCATGGATTCGTTCGCGGCAATATCTTCCGCCAGCATCTGGCACGCTTCGGCAACCAGCGCCCTCCGTACTTCCGGGATGGGCTGGGCGCTGACCTCGTCGAACTTGTCCTTCATACGGCGAATTCCCCAGAACAGGTTCACCGCTGTCGGCCGCGTCGCAGCCAGCACATCGCAGATGTGATTGAGGTCGCGTTTGAGCGCGGCCAGGCCCGGGGCTTGTGAATTGCGCACGCCGAGCGCTACGCCCATCGCCGCAGCTACGCCAATGGCCGGCGCGCCGCGCACGATCATCGTCCGGATCGCGTCGGCAACCTCTTCGTAGGTCTTGCAGGTGACGTAGGTTTCTTCCGTCGGGAGCTTCGTCTGATCGATGAAGCGTACTCCCGCGTCCGTCCATTCCACAGTTTTGATCATATTTTGAAAGAAGCCACTAGCAACTAGCCTGGTTCCGAGGCCTGCTGTGGACCCTGACATCTTCAAGATCGGTGTGCTTCGCAGCGATTGCCAGGCACATTTGTCACTGCCGGCCTATCACAGAAATCGCACTTCGCGCTTACGGCA
>JASHXK010000090.1 GCA_030043575.1 Terriglobales bacterium | reverse complement strand
CATATCGGCTGACTGGAATCAGGTTGCCCCGGAGATGCAGTTGGTGGATGTGAAGCTGAATGGATAAGTGCACCTAATTCCCACAGCTACGCGCCGTCTTCCCACGCGCAATTGTGTTCTAATTGAACAATCTGGTTCACTAGGGATGCCGGGCGGAGGCATTGATGGAAGAGCGCGATTTCTATGACGAGCGGCAGGAGACAAGAAAGGCTACGTTGAATTGTCCTCACTGTCATCAGTCAGCGGAATATGATCTGGGCTGGCTGGTCCGTACCAAACGCCGCCAGTTGCCGCCTCGTGCTGATGAGCGCGATCGCGCGAAGTTCGCTAAGGCTCGCTCCTATATGGTCCGCCGGGACGATCTGGTGGCGTGTAAGAATCCCCGCTGCCGCAAGCGCTTCGAGGTTTCCGGCGTGCAATCGGTCGCGTTTCTTGACGAACGGGTCAGCAGCGAGCGCGTGCATTAGTACCGCAGTCGCATGAGTTCGGTGATTTTCCGTTCTACTGCCCCACCATCCAATTTCCGGGTCCTGCAGAGCGGGGGGCGTGCCGCGTGTGCGCGAGCCGGAGTCGACCATAATCCGTTGCCTTGTGGATGGTATTTCGCAGTCGTAACTTCTGCGATCCTTCCCGGCGCCAGTTGCCTTCTATAATCCTTCAGAAATCACGTGGCGAATCAACCCCAACCCGCGGGCAGTTCCCGGCGCAGAAGCGAGTTCGAAGGGCAGGTCGAAGGCCTTATGCAACGCCTCGACCGCTTTTGGCAGCGCGTGACCGAAGGCAGACAGCTGGGCGACATGTGGGCGCAGTTTCGAACCGAGGCGCGTTCCAGCTATCAGCTCTACTCGAAGGAAGTAGACTCGACGCGCGTAGCGGGCGTTACGCGGGGAAAACATTTTGTGAATGTCGTCAGCCAGTTTTTCTGGGCGATCGTGGAGAAACTGACGCCCGCACGGCGCGTGCTGCTGCTGGTCGCACTGGTGTTGATTATCATTCCCGGCGGCGAGTGGACGTGGAAAACTGGCTCAGGGGAGATCAGAGCGTTTGCCCTTGACTTCCACTTCTTCGGCGGGCTGCTGATGTTCGCCTTGCTGATCCTGGAAGTGGGCGACCGCGTGGTCATGAAGCGCGACCTGCAGATCGCCAAGGACATTCAGGCGTGGCTGTTGCCGGCTGTGCCTCCGGCGGTTCCGGGACTGCAGATTGCCTTTATCACACGACCGGCAAATACCGTAGCTGGCGACTACTATGACATTTTCGCGCGTCCAGCAGCTGGTGGCCAAGCTGAAGCGTTCCTGATTGCGATTGCCGATGTTGCCGGCAAGAGTGTGCCTGCAGCTATGTTGATGGCCACTTATCAGGCAAGTCTCAAGGCGCTGTCGGCGGCTCCCGTTGCTGTGACCGAACTGGTTAGCCGCATGAATCGATATGCCTGCACCAACAGCCAGAATGGACGCCGCTTCACCACGACGTTTATTGCAGAGTACGATCCTGCGACCCGCCTACTGACTTACGTCAATGCGGGGCACAACAATCCGATCCTGCAACGGCAGGAGGGCGTGATCGAGCGCTTACAGATCGGTGGCGTGCCGCTGGGAATCATGGAGGATGCGGTCTACGAGTCGGGCATCGTGACGCTAAAGAGCGGCGATTGGCTGGTGATCTTTACTGATGGTGTGATTGAAGCCGAGAACAGTGCGCAGCAAGAATATGGCGAAGAGAGATTGATTGCCTTGCTGCATTCGGGTGTGGCGCTGACGCCGCCGGAGATGCTGAACAGCATCATGATCGATCTGGACCGCTTTGTCGGCAACGCGCCGCAGCACGATGATGTGACGTGCATATTAATGAAAGCCACATGAATGACTTCTGTGTCGGCTCGGGCCACAGCCTGTGACTACGCCGTCTGCGTCGTGCCACCGCTTGCATACCTCCGCATCAGCGTCACTAACGGCTCCGCTTGTGTCCTCTCATAGTAAGGACAACGGCTCATCTCTGTTGCTCAGCCCTAATGGGCCGCCGGGGTGGAATTATTTTTGCCCGCAAATTACGGAGTGCCGACTCGGCTGAAAGTCCGTAAAGTGTTGTTTTCGGAAGCCGAGAATCCGTCGGTATCGCGCAAAAAACCTGCATCCGGATGCGGCTCTTAACCCTCTAAGACATAAAAGGTGGTTAGCTATGGCAATCGGTGAAACGGCATATGTCAACAGCGTCCGCGAGCAATTGCTGGCCGGACGTACGCGGCTGAGCGAAGTAGTAGGCCAGAACCAGAGCGAACGCCTGCTCCAATTGTTGGAGGAGGTCGACAGCGCTCTGCATCGCATCGATCATGGCACTTTTGGCGTGTGCGAGATCTGCCAGGGCGTAGTCGAAGAAGAGCGGCTGCGCGAGAATCCGCTGGCCCGCGTTTGTCTGGACTGCCTCACTCCCAAGCAGCAGCGTGCGCTCGAGTATGACCTCGAGCTGGCCGCGCAAATCCAGAAGGGTCTGTTGCCGCCCTGCGACGTCGCCTTTCCCGGCTGGGACATCTCCTACCATTACCAGCCAGCCGGCGTGGTCGGCGGCGACTACTGCGACCTCATCCCCGGCAACGACGGCGAGCTCAACTTCGTGATGGCCGACGTCTCGGGCAAAGGTGTGGCTGCGGCCATGCTGTCGTCCAATCTGCGTGCGATCTTCCGCTCGCTGATCCCTGTCGGCCTGAGCACCGCCGAACTCATGACGCGCGCCAACCGCCTCTTCCGCCAGAGTGCGCTGCCCACGCAATACGCCACGCTGGTCTTCGGCAAGTCCACGATCGCCGGCAACGTTGAGATTGTCAACGCCGGCCATCTTCCTGTGATGCTCGCCAGTAACACGGGAACTCGCCTCTTTGAGAGCACCAGCCAGCCGCTGGGCATGTTCGACGATCAGCTCTTCACTCCTGCGCGGGCGGGTATGCATGCCGGCGACACCCTGGTCCTCTACACCGACGGCATGTCCGAAGCGGAGAACGATGACGGCGCCGAATACGGTCTCGCGCGCCTGCAAAAGCTTATCGAACTACACTGCGGCGGCTGCCCGAACAAGCTGGTCGACGCGTGCAAGCAGCATCTCGACGGTTTCCGAGGTCGCCGCGAGCGCTTCGACGATGAGACGCTGTTAGCCATCCAGTACGCGCCGACGGCGCTGCATGAGCACAGCCATCGCGCGGCGGTGATCTGAAGAACATAATTGACTCGAAGCGCCTTGAAGATCGCCGGCGCACTGTACTCGCGACGACATCAGGTGAATTTCGGTGTGACTCGTGAGGAAGATGTGCGCCGTGTGATCTCGGATCTTGCTATTCCAACAACATGCAATCGCCATACGAATAGAAGCGGTAGCGCTGCTGCACCGCGTGTTCGTAAGCCTTCAGGATTCGCTCGCGTCCGGCGAACGCCGCAACCAGCATGAGCAGCGTCGACTTCGGCAGATGAAAGTTGGTCAGCATCGCGCCCACCACGCGAAACTCAAATCCCGGATAGACGAAGATGTCCGCTTCACCACGTTGAGGCACGATCCGTCCTTCCGATG
>JASHXK010000089.1 GCA_030043575.1 Terriglobales bacterium | reverse complement strand
TGGTTCACCGGCACCTTGATGATCTTCTTCTGGATGGCGTAGGTCACCAGCTGCGCTTTGTTGTGAATGTCGAGCTTGCGCATCAGGTTGAACTTGTGCGCCTCGACGGTCTTGACGCTCAATCCCAATAGCACTGCGATCTCTTTCACGGAATTTCCTTCCGCCAGCAGCTTCAGGATCTCGCGTTCGCGCGGCGTAAGCATCGCCATGCGCGGACGCATACGGGCATCGCGCACGCGGGCGCGAAAGTCCTCCACGAGCTTGCCCAGCACCTGCGAGCTGAGATACTTGCCGCCTTTATAAACGTCGCGCACCGCATTCACCAACTGCGGCGCCGGCGTATCCTTCAAAACGTAACCCGCGGCTCCCACCTCCAGGCACTGCACCAGATAATCCTCGTCTTCATACATGGTCAGAAACAGTACCTTCGTCTCCGGCCGGTTCTTCTTGATATGCCGCGTGGCTTCAAACGAGGAAAGGCCCGGCATCCCGATGTCCATCAGAACCACGTCGGGACGCAGTTCGCGAGCCTTTTCCACGGCGTCGCCGCCGTCGGGTGACTCGCCCACTACCTCAAAGTCGCTTTCACTTTCCAACAGGCGACGAACTCCCTGCCGGAACAACGTGTGATCATCTACCAGCAGACATCTGATTCTTGGCATCGTTACACTCGACTTTCCTTGCTCTTGGCAGCGATGTTGCTTCACGCACCCCAGGCGGCGGAGCGTGGCCGGCCAAAAGCTAGTTGCTCTACGCCTGCGGCGTCATTTGAAGCCGGCGCACTTACTTCGATGCGGGTTCCCCGGCCTCGCGTCGAGGTCACTTTCATCGTTCCGCCCGCGTTGGCCATACGCTCGCGCATGCCGGTCATGCCGAAGGTTCGGCGCGCCCCCTTCGGTTTGCTGGAGATTCCCACGCCATCGTCCTCGATCACCAGTTTCACGAGACTCCCGTCGCGGTTAAGGTCGATGGTCACAGTAGTAGCGCTGGCATGCTTGGCGACGTTGTGCAACGCCTCCTGGACAATCCGGTAGATGGCCGTTTCCAGGGCCGGTGGCAATCGGCCGAAGTCGGGTGAAACCGTGACCCGCCCTTTCACCCCGGCGTTCTTAGCAAGATCCTTGGCTTCTTTTCGCACCGCCGCTATCAGGCCGAGCTCCTGCAGAACCAGAGGCGACAAGCGTTCGATGGTCCGGCGTATACCCTCGATGGCGCGGTCGACGACTTCCAGCGTCTCGCGAATTTTCAGGCGGGCATTGCGCGCGCCGACACTGCTCTCCAACATCCCCAGGTACAGCCGAATCACCATCAGCGCCTGCCCGGTTTCATCGTGCAGCTCGCGGCTAATGCGCTTGCGCTCCTCTTCCTGGACGTGCAACAGATGGCCGGACAGCTCCGCGATGCGCGTCTCGCGCTCGCGCAGGGCGTCGGTCATTCCCGCCCGCTCGATCGCCAGCGCCGAACGATCAGCAACGGCGCGCAACAATTCGCGCTCCGTCGGCAACCAGTCGTAGGGCCGGGAGAAGCCGATCACCAGCACTCCAATCACCGCATCATTTGATTTCAGGGGCACTCCCCACAGCGCCTTGGCTCTGCCCTGCAGAAACGTGCCCAGAGTGTCGCTGGAGATGCGCAGGTCGGGCAGGATCGCAGGATCGCCGGTCAGGGCAATTCTGCCGGCAAAACCCTCCCCGATAGGCGTCTCCGATCGCAGGCCATCCAAAGCATCGGGAACCCCAACCTGGGCTTGCACGCGCAGCAGTTGTTGATCGAGGTCCTTGAGTAGAACCAATCCCAGGTTGGCGTTGAAGGTGTGGGTGGCGATCTCCAGCACCCGTTCCAGAAGCGCATTCAGATTGCGAGCCGAAAGTTCCGCGTCCAGCACGGCCAGCAACGTCTCCGCCTCGATTTTCTGCGCATCGGCGTAAGCGGCGGATACGGCTACATAGCTGGCCCACGACAAAGTCTCCATGGCGGCCATCACTTGCGGCAGCTGCTCGGGCGAAAAGATGCGCTCCAGGTAGGAGTCCACCAGCTCCTGATAAATCTGCAGCGAACGCGCCACCGCCCGGGCGTTGACCTTGAGTTTGGCCAGACGGCTGCCAAAGTGCTGCAGGCTGTCGTAGAACGACGCGAAATCGGTCTGCGAGAAGATGGAGAATCCGGTGCCACTGGTTAGCCGCTCCAGCGCGGCCATCGCCCGGCCGTCGAAGCTGAACTCGGCAAACATCTTCTGTCGCCAGGCCGCGGTGATCTCCGGGAACCAGGGCTGGAGTCTGCGAGTGACCTCGATCACCACCTCGCGCGAAGTTTCCTTCATGGGTAGAAAGAGAAACACGGTTCGCCTGATAGTGTTGATGCGCTTGAGATTAGACGAGGATGGCGTTACTACCTTATAAATCAGGGACGGTGGCTGTTTCTTCCATCTTAACGGATTTTGATCTCTATGACATTAGCTGTTGTCTCGGGAATAAACAGATTGCGATGCAAGTGGGCAGGACAACTCAGCCGGCAGGGCTCCCATTTCTGGATATCCCAACGCTTGGCGACCAGCGACGTTGTCTCGCCGTCGGAGGGCAGCTAGCCGTTGGGGCACGGAAAACCCCTATTGATAAAAACTGGCCGGTCTGACCGGACCCCTCAGATGGCACGCACCCGAAGGTAATAGTATTCAATCGGCGGCGTAGTAGGTTTCGGTATTTGGACGTCGAAGCCCACAGCAAGCGTCGCCCCCGGCGGCAAACCCACGCCCCCTCCGGTTGCGAGGTAGCAGTTTATCATCTGGCCGTTCGATACTTCGCTGATTAGAACCCGGACACCGATGGAGCATATTGCATTCTTCATGTAGGGAGGGATTTTGTACGGCCCACCTACCTGCACGAGGAAGACTTGAAAATTTGCCCAGGTCGCTCCCGTAGCGTTTGAAAAGTTAAGTGTCCATTTTTCATCTTTAATAATTGGCTGGACCTTAGGAGGGGCCCCGGCGAAGTTCACCACCCAGAAGGAGGTATTGGCCGCGCCGCATACGCGATTCGGAGTCGCGGCAAACGAGAAGGATATGAACTCAATAGGGCCTGCCGCGTGGCAAAGGTCGTACCGCGCCCCGTACGTAGTGATTGCTTGCGGAAGACGGCCGCGTCTCGGAAAGGTCAAAGGCAACGTAAGCGTAATGGCGTTGGCAGGGTTGGGCAGCAAAAGAAGGTATATGGCGAAGATTGCCTTCGCTGCCCGATTCAAGGATGGCCATGTCCGAGTAGGCATGACAAGCTCTCCTTCATGCGCGTACTTTCCGCTTTGGAGACGTCTTGGCGATAGCCCCAGGGTAGGCGAGACTTTATACCAGAATCTCACCCCAATACAAGAACAAAGCTACGGCTCTGTGCATTGGGCAAGCAAGTCGCTCAGCGCGGTCTTCGTCCCGCGCGACGCCCGCCTCGGCCGACGCCGACACGAATGGCCACTAGCGGGACGCCGGCGTCGTCAGGCGAATGGCCTCCCGGCGCTGATTGTCGAATCATCTAGAATTGCCGTATTCCAATGACAACACAAACCGGCAAACCGGCTGCAACTCTGAACCACGATGAAATCCTGCGCTACTCGCGTCATCTCATCCTCCCCGAGGTCGGCATGGACGGTCAGCTCAAGCTGAAGCGGGCCAAAGTCTTGTGTGTCGGTGCCGGCGGTTTGGGATCTCCCGTCGTCCTTTATCTCGCTGCCGCTGGCGTCGGTACGCTCGGTATTGTCGATTTCGATATTGTCGATATAACTAATCTGCAGCGCCAGATCATTCACCGCACAAACGACGTCGGCCACAGCAAGCTGGACTCTGCAGCCGAGACCCTCGCTGCCATCAATCCCAACATCGACGTTCGCAAGTTTGAGACTCGCCTTACCAGCGCCAACGCCCTCGAGATCATTCGTGACTTCGACATCGTAGTCGATGGCACCGACAACTTCGCCACGCGCTATCTCATCAACGACGCCTGCGTTCTGCTGGGCAAGCCCAACGTCTACGGCTCCATCTTTCGCTTCGAGGGCCAGGCCAGCGTCTTCGCAACCGAAAACGGACCTTGCTATCGGTGCTTGTATCCGGAACCGCCTCCGGCGGGCGTCGTGCCCTCATGCGCCGAAGGCGGTGTGCTGGGGATCCTGCCCGGACTGGTTGGCGTGATTCAGGCGACTGAAACCATCAAGCTCATTCTGAGCTCCGGTGAGCCCTTGGTCGGGCGCCTGTTGATGATCGATGCGCTCAGCATGCGTTTTCGCGAGCTCAAGGTACGCAAAAATTCCGAATGTCCCGTCTGCGGTGACCACCCCACCCTCACCGAACTGATTGACTATGAGCAATTCTGCGGAATGCGTGATTCGGAAAAGCCGGCAACTGCTAGTATCGGTGACATGACACCGGAAGAACTGAAGCAGCGCCTCGACGCCGGCGACGACCTCTTCGTGCTCGACGTGCGCGAGCCTAACGAATACCAGATCTGCAACCTTGGCGGGCATCTCATTCCGCTCAACGATCTGCCCAAGCGCGTCGGCGAGCTCGACTCCTCGCGTGAGATCGTGGTCCATTGCAAAATGGGCGGGCGCAGCGCCAAAGCGGTCGACTTCCTCAAGCAGGCAGGATTCGCCCGCGTGCACAACCTGGCCGGCGGTATCAACGCCTGGGCCGAGCGCATCGATCCCTCGATGCCGAGATATTAGCGGCCACTCCTGAAGAGCTTTGTATCGGCGCACGACCTTACTTGTGCCAAGAGCCCCCATTTATGTGTGTCATCCTGAGCGGAGCGTCCGCACCTTCGCCTGTCCGCCGCTGTGGTTGCGGCCGGCGGGCGAGGAGTCAAAGGACCTGCTTTTCGCTCCCTACCGGAAAGCACAGGGTGGGTCTTGTTCTACGCCAGCTGCTTGATCTTCTCGATCAGCAGGTCGGGCGGATCGCCTTTGGTAATAAAAGCGTTCGCCAGTTCCAGGTCCGCTGGAGGCAAGGAAAAGTACGCCGACAGAAAGATAATGGGCACGTTGGGACGGCGGCGCCGCAGCTCAGCCGCAACCTGTCCGCCATGAAGACCGGGCATGTAGTAGTCCAGCACTACCAGGTCGATATCGTTTTGGTCAACCATCGCCAGCGCCTGCAATCCGCTGCTGGCAGTCAGGACCTTGAATCCGTGGCTCTCCAGCATGATCTTGCGAACGCGCAGACCAACTTTTTCGTCATCGACACAAAGAACGGTTTTGGGGCCGAGGGCCTTCATCCAGCTCACCGTTGCTTCCGCTTGCGGATTAATAGTCAACTGCGAACTGCCGCCTGCTAACACATGCTCATGCATTGGACTCAGGAATGATCGCTGCCGTTGCTGCAAAGCAGCGCTCATTGTCTTTTACAGCAAAGCTGGAAGACTTCCCATCCCGACAAAGTGGTAGATGCTCGATCTATCCAGCACTTGTCGTTTAAAATCATATACTTATGCCGATTTCCCTCGAATTCCTACCCGCCGGACGACGCATTTTGGCGTTCGGATGGCCCGTTTAGAGCGATCTCCCATCCGAACTGCTGTGCAGCTGTCACTAGAGTAGCTTGTGCTCCATGAGCACAGGGTCTGATTTCGACGATCGGACGAGGGCCCTACCACAGAGACGGCACTCCGTCCCAGCGGCCTCCTAACGCCGAATCCGCCCGAACTGATTGGCGGAGCCCTGCGAAAGCGCTGGCCTCCGCCTGGCGGTAATGTGAGCTGCCAGCCCGCGCGCCATCCTTTCGCTGTCGCGAGATCACGTGGTAAGTTCGGAGAGTCGACGTGAACAGATGATTCGCTCTTATAAAGGTATTACCCCGACCGTCCCGCGCACCTGCTACGTGGACGAATCGGCGCAACTGATCGGTGACGTGGTACTGGGCGAGAACGCCAGTGTCTGGATGAACGCTGTGTTGCGCGGCGATGTCCATATCATTCGCGTCGGCGCCCACAGCAATATCCAGGATTGCAGCGTGCTGCACGGCATGCTGAATAAGTGGCCGGTCATCGTCGGCGACTGGGTCACCGTCGGCCATTCGGTCACGCTGCACGGTTGCGTCGTGGAAGACCGCTGCCTCATCGGTATGGGAGTCGTTATCCTGAATGGAGCCCGCATCGGCGCCGGTTCGATCATCGCGGCCGGCACGCTGATTCCGGAAGGAACCGTCGTTGAACCACGCTCGCTGTGGATGGGTGTGCCTGGCAAATTTCGCAAGCACCTGAACGATGAGGATCAGGAAATGATTCTGCAATACGGGCGCAACTATCAGGGATACCGGGAGACGTATCTGGAAGAGATGAAAAAATGGTAACCCCGAGTTTCAAGTTGCGAGTTTCGAGTTTCAAGTGCGGTGACGCGACAGCCGGGCTCGAAACTTGAAACTGGAAACTCGAAACTGATGCTCAAAGCC
>JASHXK010000088.1 GCA_030043575.1 Terriglobales bacterium | reverse complement strand
GGAGACTTCAATACCTTCTATGGTACGTTTGCCGGCTACTACAACGCGACCGGGAGCAACAATGTATACATTGCAAGCATGGGGACGACCTCGGGCCAGGAATCCAATGTGATTCGCATCGGCACATAAGGTGCCGGCCAGGGGCAACAAAATGCTGCGTACATCGCAGGCATCTACGGTGTCAATGTCAGTGGCATCCCCGTCCAGATCAACTCCAACGGACAGCTAGGTGCAGCAACCTCTTCACTGCGCTTCAAAGAACAAGTCCGCGACATGGGCGACAGCACGGCTGCGCTAATGAAGCTGCGGCCGGTGACCTTCGTCTACAAGCCTGAATATGCCAACGGCGAACGCGCGCTGCAATACGGATTGATCGCGGAAGAAGTGGCGAAGGTCTATCCCGAGCTGGTTGCTTACGACAAGGACGGTCAGCCGTACTCCGTCCGCTACCAATATTTGAGCACGATGCTGCTGAACGAAGTGCAGAAGCAGTATCGCCGCGCCGAAGCGGAGGCCGAGCAGATCAAAACTCAGCAGCAGGAGATCGAAACTCTGCGGCAGCAACTGCAATTGCAAGATGCGAGTTTGCAGGAGCGGCTGTCGCGACTGGAGAAGCTAGTGAGAGTCAACACCGCTGAAGTGGCTCCGGAAGGAACGAGCGGAGCACAGTAACAAGACTTGCAACGGAAATCCCCACCCAAGCAGAATCGGCTGGGTGGGGCGCCCCGGAGTGTAGTAGAAACAAGATTGCCGACCGCCGCCTTGGCCACGTCCGCACGCCAGAAAGACGTTACACCGGAGGAGCTCATGAGCTGGACCTATCTTCTTGCCGCGGGGCTATTTGAAATCGGCTGGCCTGTGGGCTTGAAACTCGCGCAACAACCCGGCCGGCGCTTTGGAGGCACGTCATTGGCAATTGTGGCGATGGCTATCAGCGGCGTGCTGCTGTGGCTGGCGCAACGCGAAATCCCATTGGGCACGGCTTACGCCGTGTGGACCGGCATTGGCGCAGCAGGAACATTCTTCATCGGCACATGGGTTTTCGACGACCCCACTTCCCTTGGCCGCTATCTTGGAGTGTTGCTGATTATTGGAGGGGTGGTTGTTTTGAAGCTTTCGCACTGATCACGCGGCAACGAGCCACTGATCACGGGCAACTGACTATAATGTTCTGCCTGGGCGAGCAGCAGGCTCGCCCGCATTTGAATCCCTGCAGTAATCCGTCGCATCAACGCCAACTGGAGGACGATACAGAATGGCACATGAAGTTCCGCCGCTGCCCTACGACTACGCTGCACTGGAACCTTACATCGATACGCAAACCATGCACCTGCATCACGACAAGCACCACCAAGCCTACGTTACTAATCTGAACGCCGCGCTGGAGAAGGCGCCCGATCTGCAAAAGATGAGCGCGGAAGATCTGCTGAAAGGCCTGGGCAACGTGCCGGAAGCGATTCGCGGCGCGGTCCGCAACAACGGCGGAGGGCACGTGAATCACAGCATGTTCTGGAAGATCATGGCGCCCAATGCCGGCGGCGATCCGACCGGCGCCATCGCCGACGCCATCAAGCAGACCTTCGGCGACTTTAACGCCTTCAAAGAGAAGTTCAACGACGCCGGCCTGAAGCAGTTTGGCAGCGGCTGGTCGTGGCTGGTGCGCGATCGCGGCGGCAAGCTGCTGGTGATGAGCACCCCCAACCAGGACAATCCCATGAGCCAGGACTTCTACCCCATCATGGGCAACGACGTCTGGGAGCATGCCTACTACCTCAAATACCAGAACCGCCGCGGCGACTACCTGAAAGAGTGGTGGAACGTGGTCAACTGGGCGGAAGTTAACAAACGCTTCCAGGCCGGCCAGAAGTAGATCTCAGGAATTGCGGAATGCGAAAGGGTGCTGCGCGCACCCTTTTCGTTTTCGAACTATAGGTTCGAGTCCAGATCAGTCAACGGCGGCCCGAGGACTCATTCCAAACTCATGGTTGGCAGGTTGGGCACGTGTGAACCACCCCGATGCGGAAGACCGTGCCAAATGTCAGGTCGGCGCCACCCCCCGTCGTGGTTCCGTAGAAGAATGCGTCGGGAGCCTGGATCAGGGTGCCGCACACATCCGTCCCGTCTACGCCATCGAAGTTGTGCAGGATGGTCATTGCGCCCTGCGGTGTCATTTGGAAGACGGTGCCGCAGCCATACGTGCAGCCGCAGTTGTTGCAGTTACCGCCGTACGAGGTTGTGCCATAAAAGTTGCCATCGCGTCCCTGCACTAACCCGGCCACCGGTAGGACGCCGTCCGCGCAGCCGCTCTCACTACAGAAGACGTGTAGGGTAGTCAACGCGCCGTGGGAGGTGACTTTGAATACCGTGCCGCAGCCATCGTTGCAAGGGTAGCCGCCATTGTTCCCGCCACCCCAGGTCGTACCATAGAAGTCTCCGTCGCTGGACTGCACCAGCCCAGCAATAGGGTAGCCCCCATCGGTATAGGCGAAGCTGTACAGTGTAGTCAGTACGCCAGTGGGCGTGATCTTGAAGATGGTGCCGCACCCATACGGCGTACAGTTTGTTCCGCCGCCCCAGGTTGTGCCGTAGAAGTTGCCGTCGCTGGACTGCACCAGTGTGGCGTCCGGATACATGCCGTCCGAACAGTTCGATTGCGAGCAAAACCTGTAGAGCGTCGTCAGCGCCCCTTGCGGAGTCATTCTGAAGACGGTGCCACAGCCATCGTCACAGAGCTGATTATTGTTCCCGCCGCCGGAGGTTGTGCCGTAGAAGTTGCCGTCACTGCCCGGGACGAGGCTAGCCCACGGTGCAACGCCGTCCGGACCGGCGAACTCATGCAGTGTGGTTAGCGTGCCCGCCGGCGTGATTCTGAAGACGGTGCCGAAGTTATAGCTGTAGAAGTTAGCGTACTCCCCGCCTGCCGCCGTTGTGCCGTAGAAGTTGCCGTCGCTGCCTTGCACCAGGCCGCCCTCGGGAGCCGCGCCGTCAGCGCAGTTCGCTCGCGTGCAAAAGCTGTACAGGATGTCCATGCTCCCACTGGGCGTCATTTTGAAGACCGTCCCGTGGTTGATGGCGCCACCGCTCGTCGTGGTCCCGTAGAAGTTTCCATCCGTGCCACGAACCAGTGCCTCATCGCCGGGATTGGCGCCGTCGCCGCTGCCATTAAAACTCCAAAGGGTTGTGAATACCACTTGCTGCGCCGGCGCGGCAACCACTGCCCCGATACATAACAGAACAGCGCACAGAATCCGTGTGCTGAAGCTGAGGTTGACTACCTTCGCGGTACACGAGTTCCCCTCGGGAGCAAAGAGAGTATGAATACGTGTTGTGGTCATAGAATCCTCCTTCGAACATGGGCGCGGGTGTGCAAGTTCATCCGCCTTTGGCTCTTTGCGTTCAGGTTCAAGTTCCTAAAGCAGCGTCGGCTGTTGATGAGTAGCTTGCTGCTCGACTCACCTCCTTTGGGGACCACTCACGGACGGCAGGTTGCGCACGTACGCACCACGCCCACGCGGAAGACCGTGCCGTCGTCGTTAGACCCTCCACTCTCCGTTGTCCCGTAGAAGAACCCGTTGGTGGCCTGCACCAGCCCGGCAGCGACGTGAGCGCCGTCCCTGCAGTCCGGTAGAGAACAAAAGCTGTACAGCGTGGTCAGCGCGCCTGCGGGCGTGATTTCGAAGGCTGTGCCCGAGCCATGGGCCCCGCCATAGAAGGTTGTACCGTAAAGGTTCGCGTTGCCGCCTTGCACGAGTCCGGCAACGGGCTCCACGCCGTCGGTGCCCCCGAAGCTGTAGAGCGTCGTCAGCGTGCCACTTGGGGTGATTTTGAAGACCGTGCCGCCGCTAGTCCCGCCGTATTGGGTTGTCCCGTAGAAGTTCCCGTCGCTGCCTTGCACCAGACCGCCCCATGGCTGTGATCCGTCCGCGCAGTTCCATTGCGAGCAAAAATTGTAGAGCGTGGTCAGCGCACCGGTGGGGGTAAGTTTGAAGACGGTGCCGCAGGTACCGTCACCGAAAAGGCCTAAACACTCGCCATAAGCCCCGCCCATATAGGTGGTGCCGTAGAAATTCCCGTCTGACCCCTGCACCACGCCGGCGTAAAGCTGCTCGCCGTCCGTTCCGTTAAAGCCGTACAGCGTAGTCAGCGCGCCCGCGGGGGTGATTTGAAATATCGTGCCATAGCCGTAGACCCCGCCCACCTCGGTTGTCCCGTAGAAGTTGCCGTCGGTGCCCTGCACCAGCCCGGCATAAGGATTGCTACCGTCACTGCGGTTAGCGACGGGGTTGAAGCGGTAAAGTGTTGTGAGCGTACCTTCGGGGGTGATCTTAAATACGGTGCCGCATCCTTGAATGCCGCAGGCGTTGCCGCCATTCCAGGTTGTCCCGTAGAAGTTTCCATCGTTGGCTTGCATCAGCCAGCCCTGGGGATCAGCGCCGTCACTGCAGTTGGCTTGAGAGCAGAAGCTGTAAAGTGTCGTGACCGCGCCCTCGGCAGTGATTTTGAAGATCGTGCCGCAGCCATACTCACAGTTGCTGTTGTGGTTGCCCCCAAGAACGGTTGTCCCGTAGAAGTTTCCATCGTTGGCCTGGATCAGGCTGGCCTCGGGGGCGAGGCCGTCCGCGCCATCGAAGCTCGCCAACGATGTGAAGAGGATGTTCTGTGCCGGCGCGGCAATTGCTGCCGCAGCGCAAAATAGGCCGGCGATGCAGATCGTCGCCGGCAGGCTGAGCTCCCTTGCACTCCTCAGCTTTCGGCCATGCATCGGCACGAGACTAAACAATCTATGAGTCCGTAAGTTTCCTGTCATGAATTCCACCTCGCTGGGATCGGCTTGCGCAGGACAGATTGAAAGATGCAAAGAGTCGGAGTCGTTCGGGGCCCGACAACTGGGGACCGTGAGCCGGCCGCAGATCGATCATGCCTGCCGTAGCTTTGCCCACGCACCGAGCCACTGGAGAGCGCAGACGAATTAGCTGCGCTTCAACTCGATGTTTGCCCTGTAGCCGGGCAAGCCGCAATGAAAAAGTAACGCCGCGGGCTCGATTTAGTCGCTGATTCCCAAAACGGAAATCCGCGAACTGCGCACCGCTCCCAACGAATCGATCCTTATGAAAGGTGAAGAAGGTTCTAGGCCGGCCGCAGAATCAGCATGAGCTCTGGGATCGCTCGCCCACGACTCAATCTGGCGTCATCTTTTACATCTTGGTGACGAATCCGTGACAACTCAAAGGCAGATCGGCAGTAACCTTCCGCCGTACAAACGACGGCCAGCGCTGACCTCGCTTTCGAGTTCACAACCTGCTGCCGGCGAAGCTTCGCGCTGGCCGTCACCTACACTCCCGCTCTTCGTGGAGATCATCGATGAAACGAATGCTCAGCAGAACCTTCGCCACAGCACTGGCTTTTGCCATCGCCTTCGCGCTCGGCGTCATGCTCATTACCCTTCAACCGCTCCAGGCGCAGACCTTCAGCGTGATCTACACCTACACGGGCGGCGGCGGTTCGGCACATGCCATCGCTGGCGTGACCATCGACCGCCACGGCAACCTCTTCGGTACCACTGGGTGGGGCGGTGGCGACGCTCCCGGTACCGTATACGAGTTGCAGAAAACCAACTCCAACTTCGTCTACAGCGAGCTGAAGATCTTTGGCGACGGCTCGAACGGCGCCTTCCCTTGGGATCCTCCGACGATCGGTCCCAACGGCAGCCTTTACGTAACGACGAATAATGATGGCGCCGACGATGGTGGCACCGTCCTCAACTTGCAGCCTCCCGCGAATATTTGCCGCTCCATCTCCTGTCCCTGGAACGAAACCAATCTTTACAACTTCACCCGCGGTAGTGACGGAGGCAATCCCCAATCCGGAGTCACCTTCGATTCGCATGGAAATATGTACGGCGCGAACGTCAACGACGGAGCCGGCTACGGCGTCGTGTATGAGATGACGCCCAAGGGCAGCGGCTGGGATTATCAGGTCATCTACACCTTTACCGGCGGAGCGGATGGCGCGAATCCCGACTCGGCGCTGATTTTCGATGCCGCCGGCAACCTATACGGCGAGGCCATGACCGGCGGCCTGCCCGGATGCCAGGGCTTCGGCTGCGGCACCATTTTCAGGTTGTCGCCCTCGGGATCGGGTTGGACCGAGACTACGATTTACAGCTTTCATGATGGCAGCGATGGCTCCGAGCCCAGCGGTGGCTTGATCGCCGACAGCGCCGGCAATTTCTACGGCGCCACCTCGGGCAGCGATGCCATTAACGGCGGTACAGTTTTCGAACTCACTCCCTCGGGCAGCAACTGGACTTTCACTTTGATCTACGACCTGCCTGGAGCAGGGCCCGGCCCATTCGGAGGCGTGGTGCGCGACAGTGCCGGCAATCTTTACGGCGCGACCTGGGGCGATGGCGCTTACGGGGACGGCAACGTCTTCAAACTGACGCCCACGGGCAATGGTTGGACTTTCAGCAGCATTCACGACTTCACCAACGGCACCGACGGCTCCAATGCCAATGGCGGCCTGGCGATCGACGCCAGCGGCGTCATCTACGGCACGACCTACGATGGCGGTGCGCCAGTTTGCGGCGGATGCGGCGTCGTCTTCGAAGTCACGCCGTAGATATCGCAAAGAGGGCGGGCATTTACCGAACCTTGCACGCAAGGTTCAGTTCGTGGCGTGGGCGTTCAACAACCGGCTGCGCACGAAATCCACTAACTCCTGCGTGACGTACTGCGGCGGGGCGATGCGGAAGGTTGGTTTCGCGACAACGGGCTTGAGCGACACAGTTCTCCAGGCGACATTGTTCTTGCCGTTGTGCAAAATCACTGCATCGGCGCGATCGAGATAGACCTGCGCCGAGACTTTGAAGTCTTCGGTAGCAGCGTCGAGTACGGTGAGATAAAGATTAGGACGAACGAAGCGCAGGATGCTGTTGGATTCGAGGATGGCATTCTCCGCAGCTTCGATTTCTTGGCGCACGCGCGGCATCGCTTCCGCCAGCATTCCCTGGCGCGTCCGTACCCACAGCGAACGCGCCGCGCCGGCAACCAGAAAGCGCGAGCTATCGCTCTTGCCGCTGCGATTCAGCTCCTCGGTAACAGCCCACGAGTGATCGTCGGTAGCACAGTGGCATAGCTTTCCATTCGCCGAGCAGATGCCGTGGCCGTACTGCGTGATCTTCATCGCCGTCCAGTGAAATTCCGGCAGAGCGGCGATGAGACCAGCAACCACGCTAGTCTTGCCTACGCTGCGAGAATGGCCACCTACGACGATGACGGACATAAAGAAGCAATTAGCAATCAGCAATTAGTAATTAGAAGCAATCCCCATAAATCGGTTTTGAAAGGGCACGGCTTCAGCCGTGCCGTAAAGCTCCGTTTCGATGACGGCTTTAGCCACTGAGGGACTTCGCGCCTACGAGAAACGGCGCAGTACCTCAGCGGCTAAAGCCCGACCCGGCCACACATTATGGCGCGGCTGGAAGCCGCGCCCTTTCAACGCCCCTATGCGCTTTATGAACACCCCCCGCTAGTCTCTTTCCTTCCTGCGTGCCAACTTCGAAACAATTGCGAGTTCCTTCAAAAACTCGCGCAGGGGACGTGCGGGCGTACCCCACAACAACTGTCCTTTGCCGCGCAGAACCTTGTGCGGCAGGACACCGGCTTGTCCGCCCAGCATGGTTCCTGCCTCGATCTTCGCATGATCGCCAATGCCGACCTGGCCGCCGATGACGCAATTATCGCCGATTTCGGAGCTGCCGGAGACGCCGGTCTGGGCAGCGATAACGACGTTGGCGCCGACGATGTCGTTGTGGCCGATGTGCACCAGGTTGTCCAGCTTCGTTCCCGCGCCGATGACCGTTTTGTCGAGCGCGCCGCGATCGATCGTGCAGTTGGCGCCGATTTCCACGTAGTCGCCGACGATCAGTTCGCCCACCTGCGGGAACTTCTGGTAGCGGCCGTACTTCTCGTCGCGAACAAATCCGAAACCATCGGAGCCCAACACCGCGCCCGCATGCACGATGACACGGCGGCACAGTGTTGTGCCTTGGTAGATGACCACGCAGGGATAGAGGTCGCAGTCGTCGCCAATGGCGACGCCTTCGCCGACGCTGCAACTCGCACCGATGTGCGCGCGCTCGCCAATGACGGCATTAGCTTCAATCACAGCGTGCGCGCCCACAGCGGCGGTTGCGGCGATTCGCGCTGAAGGATGCACGACCGCGGTCGGATGCACGCCAGCGGGATAGGTTTTCGGCGGATGCAGCAGCGCGCCCGCTGAGCAAAATGCCAGACGAGGATAAGCGGAGATCAGCAGCGGTTTCGTGCTCGTTGATGAATTTGCGAATTCGCCCGCGATGACCGCAGTGGCGGATGAAGCCAGCGCCTGCGCGAGGTCCTTCTCATCCTGAACAAACACCAGATCGCCGGATTGCGCTTGCGCGATGCTGGCGACCTTCTTGATTTCAATGTTGCCATCGCCGACCAGCCGCGCGGCGGTGACCTCCGCCAGTTCCTGCAGGGTATGTGGCATGGAGTTGTTATAGCAGGCGCGAGAAACTCAGGGTTAGGGTCTGGGGCCGAATCTTCCCGGCTCTCGAACCCCGCGAGACCCGGGCGACCCGCGCATCTGTTAATAAAGCGAGATGCAATTACGCGAAAGCGAATTCGCGTTCGTATTCCTCATGGAGCTGCTTCGAGGAACAAATGGAATGTGAAAACCGGCGGCGTGATCGTGATTTCGGATAAAGGATGCTCGAGCGATGATGGCAGCCCTCAGTACAGCGGCGGCTGGCCGGGTGGCCGCGTCTTCCAGCGACGATGCACCCACAGCCACTGATCGGGATGGCGGCGGACGTAGCGCTCGATGGCTTCGGTGAAGCGGGCGGTGTTCGCGACGGCGTCGGCGTCGTCGTTGCCGCTGCGCACCAGTTCGATGGGCCGATCGAACTCGACCCGATACTTGCGCAGCACCGCGTCCCAAATCGTGAAGGCCGGCACGACGGTCGCGTCCGTGTGCTGCGCGATCCGCGCCAGCCCGCTCGCGGTGCAAGCCGGGATGCCGAAGAAGTCGACGAAGACGCCTTGCGGCGGCGTCATGTTGGTGTCCATCAAAATGCCGACGGTTTCGTTGCGCCGCATCGCGCCCATCAGCCCGCGCGCAAACTCCTGCTTGCCGATCATCGTATTGCCGTGCAACCCGCGATAGCGCGTCACCAGCGCATCGACGCCCGGGTTGTCGAGCGGCCGCACCACGATCTGCATCGGATGCCCCATCAGCGAATGGAAGAACGACCCCACCTCCCACCCGCCGAGATGCGCCGTCAGCAGCAGCACGCCTTTACCGCGCTTCTCCGCCGCCTCAAAGTTTTCGAAGCCCTGATACGCGGCGATCCCCGCCGCATTCGCGCGCGTGTAGTTGGGAAACAGACACGCTTCGCCCAGCAAGCGTCCCAGCGAAACATAAACGCCGCGAAGGATCGCCCGCCGCTCAGCCGCGGACTTCTGAGGCAGCGCCATCTCCAGATTGCGTAGCCCGACGCGTCGCAGTCGCGGATGCAGATAATAAACCAGCCGCCCAATCAGAATGCCGGCACCGTGCGCCAGCGGCCGCGGCAGAATGCCGATCACGCGCACCATCACCGCAACCGGCCAGTATTGCAATTTGTCGAGCATCGAGCGTTTCAAACTCGACGCTACCACCTCGAAAAATGGGGGTCAAACGCGATCGGGGATCGCAGGGAGGTTATCTTTAGGAAGACTCTTACGTGCTACGCTTTTTTCATTTTGTGCTATCCTCAGCGGCGCTACTGGAGGACAGCCTTCATGGGACTGGTTCGCACCGGTGTCGCGCTCGATTCTGATCTACTGAAACGCTTCGACCGCCTGATCCGCGCTGAGGGATACGACAATCGTTCCGAAGCCTTTCGCGATATCATTCGCGATCGCCTAAACGAAGCCGGCTTGCAGGCTGGCGACGCATTTGTTGTCGGCACCGTCACTCTCATCTATGACCACCACTGGCGCCTCTTGCCGGACAAGTTGATGGAACTCCAGCATAAGTATCACGAACACATCATTTCCACCGTGCACTCCCATCTCGACCATGACATGTGTCTGGAAGTTGTGGTGGTAAAGGGGAGGATCAATCGAGTGCACGAGTTGGCGAGTCGCCTGATCGGGCTCAAGGGCGTACAGCACGGCAAGCTGGTAATGAGTTCACCCGACACAGTTTCGCCCCACCGTCACGCTCATCAGTGATCGATCACTTCTAAACCGTATACGGGATTGAGTACGCGACGGGGAGCGCGCGGCCACAGCTCACCCCCTTGAAGAAGATGCCGGCCCTGCAAACGGTAGCATGATTATGCAATTGGTAATATGCTTCTTGCCGATATTGGGCGAATGTGACGCCCATCACATACAATAACGCCCCGTCGTTTGTAGCGTAGTAACACGAATATTATCTTCATGTCACGGCCATGGCTCGATTCTCCATGCTGGAGAACGTACGATGTATAGACTAGGCATCGCCCTCTTGACGCTCCTCGTCGCACCCATCCTGGTTGCAGCTCAAGATATCGCTGCCCCCAGCCTGCAAAATCAACAGGTCACCGCGAGCGATCAGGGCCATCCGCCTCACCTATCGGGAACCGTAGTTGACCCGTCTGGCGCAGTGATTGCAGGGGCGACCGTGCAGGTTCAGAGCGCAGACGGCACCACCGTAGAGAGGTTGACAGAGTCAGACAGCAACGGCTCCTTCAGTATTGTTGGGCTCTCGCCTGGTAATTATCGGCTTGTCGTATCGAGTCCAGGTTTTGCAGTCAAAGAACTGCCCGTCACGATAGAACCCACGGGGGAAGCGGCTCCGCTACGTATCGCCCTGGCGGTGAGCGCCGTGAGCATTAACGTAGATGTGCAGGGCCGGCAGGATGACCTTGTCGGACTTGCCGATTCCGCCGGCCAGGTAATCGTGGGCGCAGAGGAAATCGAAGATCGTCCGATTCTTCGTTCGGGTGAAATTTTGGAGACGCTTCCCGGCCTAATCATCACGCAACACGCCGGCGGCGGTAAGGCCAACCAATACTTTCTGCGCGGCTTCAATCTCGACCATGGCACCGATTTCGCCGTCTTCCTTGACGATATGCCGCTTAACCTGCCGTCACAAGCCCATGGCGAGGGGTACGCGGACATGAACACCGTCGCCCCGGAGTTGGTAGAGCGGATCGATGCCGAGAAAGGCCCTTATTACGCCGATGTCGGCGACTATGGCTCGGCGGGAAATGCCCATGTTGTGTTTTACAAGACGCTGCCCCAGAACTTCCTCATACTGGAAGGCGGGATGTATGGCTTTGGACGGATGGTTTTCGGAGTGTCGCAAAAGCTGGGCTCGGGCACCTTGCTGTACGGCGGAGAGGCGTATCACGATAACGGCGCCTGGACGCATCCGGACAATTACTACAAATTCAACGGTCTCCTAACTTACAGCCAAGGCGATGCCACCGATGGTTTCAGCATCACCTTCCACGGTTACGATGGAGCTAGATGGAACTCGAGCGATCAGCTCCCCTACACGGCCATACCCGTCGTCGGTTTTTTCGGAGCGTTGAACCCGTCGGATGGTGGCAGATCGCAGCGTTATAGCTTGCAAGGTGAATGGCATCACACCAGCGCAACTTCCGAAACGCAACTGATGGCTTACGGGTTTTATTACGATCTCAATTTGTTCTCTGATTTCACTTATTACCTGGTTGACCCCTATAAGGGCGACCAGTTTGAACAGCAGGACAGGCGCTGGGTAGCGGGGTGTGACCTGCGCCACACGATTTTCGGCCGATTCTTCGGCCACAGGTCGGAAACCACGTTCGGCCTGCAGCTCCGCAACGATTGGATTCACAACGGCCTCTTCCGGACGGAAGATCGCATGCGTACGGACAAAACCTTCTATTCGGCTTACAACATATTTTATTCCTCCTCCGTCGATCAGGCTGCGATCCTACCCGCGGCCACGGATGTGAATAAGTTTACGGAGACGATAGGAAGTCCCTGGGTGCAAAGTAGTATCCAGTGGGGGGGAAGATTCCGTACGGTCCTGGCCCTCCGCGGCGATGGCGGCATAGGTGAACTCACCAGCTATACCAACCCCACCACCTTGCCCTACAATCCCAACACCAACCAATCGGTCACTAAGTTCCTGCCCAGCCCCAAAGCCAGTTTGATGTACGACCCGTGGTCCAATACGGAGTTCTATCTGCAGGGCGGATTCAGTTACCACACCAACGATGTACGTGGTGCAACACAACTGTATGAACCGGTTTCGCCGGACTATCCTTTTTATAACACGCCGAACCCCATTGAAATTCCGTTCCTGGTCGAAACCAAAGGGGCGGAGGTCGGCGTGCGCACTGTGGCCATACCCCATCTGCAAAGCACCGCTGAACTCTGGGGTCTCCACAGCAATTCCGAACTGCTGCAGGATGGCGACACCGGAGGCACTACTCCTTCCTATGAGTCGAGCAACCGCTGGGGCATAGAAGTTGGGAACTACTACACGCCAACGGAACATTTGGGTTTTGATGCTGACTTTGCGGACTCCCGCGCACGTTTTACCAAAAACGACCCATACGATTCGACGTTTTTCTACTATAACCAATCCACGGGCACTTATCAGCTCTGCCCAGCAAATTCGAATTGCTATGGGGTTGGGCTGGGGCCGACTCCTTACATCCAAAATCCGTACGGCAAGTATGTGCCCGAAGCAGTTCGGTGGGTGGTTTCAGCGGGCGCCACCCTGCACGATTACAAAGGCTTCGCGGCGAGTTTGCGCCTGCGCTACTTTGGCCCGCGCTATTTGACCTCCGACGGAATCTACACCTCACCTCCAACGACGTTGGTCAACCTGCTGATCAGGTATCACATTAATCGCATGTGGAGCGTTTCGGCCGAAGTTTTGAATTTGTTTAACAACCGAGATCACGACATTGACTATGCCTATGTCTCCCAGGTAAAGACCGCAGCCGAGTTGGGACTGCCGGCAACACCACCGACGACAGCAGCAGGGGAGGCGGAGGTTGCTGATGCGGTGAATGCTAACGCGGCATTCACCAGGGTTCTGCACCCCGTCGAGCCGATTCAGGCGCGATTTGGCTTACGTTACACATTCGGTCGCTGAGGCACATGCGTTGCCGGGCGCCCCACAGCCTGCCCTGAGCTTGCCGAAGGGTCTCGCGCTGTTCGAGACGTCGGTGGTGCAGAACGTTCGTTCCCGGCTCTCGAACCCCGCAAGAACCTAGCCGGAATCGGTCTCATCTCGTAACTCACTCCGTGTTCGAATGCAGCGCCGGCGGGTCCCCGGAAACCCGGCGGCGCCGGTTGGCAGCACCTTGTGGGCTTATCAATACCGCAACTTTCCTATAGGATTGCCAGATTACTGGCCACGAAGGTAGCAAGGAACCGGAATGAACAGTTTCGCCTTCGTCGTAAACGTCGCGTCGCTTGAGCTAGAGAGCTTCACCCTGGCGCCCGGTCAGGTGTTGCGACGCGCACAACCCGACGAGATCGCAGTCATCAAGTCCACCATCGACCGATTTAACGGAGGCTTGCACTCATTCGTCGGATACACCTTATGGGAAGGGCAATTGCCCTTCCGCGCGGGCAAGCGTGTCGAGACCTTGCCCGAATCGGAGTGGCGCTATTTCGTCATCGCCATTGAGGGCAGTCACGAGACCCTGACCGACATTCAGCAAGCCTCCGATTTGGCGCCCACTGAGTTGGAAATCGGTTTTACTGTCCTCTTTACTTTTCCCGGCTCTCCCGGCGGTTTTGTCTTTCACCCCGGCCGCTTCTTTCAAGCACTGGAAGACTGCAACCAGGCGGCCTATGGTCTAAACCTGCAATCTCTTGTCCACGTTTCAGAAACGGTGGCTCGGGATATTACCACCCTTTACCTCAAGCTCCGCGGCGCTGATCGCCGCCTGATCGACGTGAAGGCTCTCGCCAACCGCATTGGCGATCTGAAATTGCTTCCTTCTCGCTCCCCCCTGATATTTCTCGGGTATTTCGCCATTCTGGAGTCGCTTCTTAGTCATCCGCCAAAAACGAGTGATCCCTACGACTTAATAATCCGTCAGGTCAAAACCAAGCTGGCACTGCTGAACAATCGGTTTGACCGCAAAATTGACTACTCGAAGTTCTCGGGGGCTCCAGCGGAAACCATCTGGGCCAAAATGTACAACTATCGCAACGCCTTAGCTTCGGGAACGACTCCAACCTTCGAAGGGGATCTGGCAATCCTGGGAAGTCACGCACAAGCTCTCGGGCTGCTGAAACGGAGCCTGAAAGCAATCGTTCGCCAGGCGCTCATCGAACCGCAGCTATTGCTCGATCTGAAGGATTACTAACGCGTAACAGCCACACGGCCTTGTTTTCCGTAAGTGCAAACTATGGGTTCTTCTTCGCCAATTTCCAGACGAAGATAACCACAACAACGACGGCTACAACGATAGCAATCTGCTTTATCAGGTCTTGCACGAACGGGGTGTAGAAGTCGCTCATAAGAATGTGCCCGGCCCAGAGCCTGCCCTGAGCTTGCCGACGAGTCTCGTGGTGTTCGAGACTTGGAGAGTGCGCCACATCCAACCGGCTCCTCTAGCGCTGCCTATGGCGCCGGGGTCGTGAAGGTTGAATTGTTGTAGGCTGCCATATTCCCCAAAGAATCCGCGGTCAGCGTCCGCCAGAAATATGTTGTGCTCGGCGTCAATCCCGTCAAGGTCACGGTGCAGTCATAGACGTCGTAGATTCCCTCGCTCACCGCCGTCTGATCCTGGAAGCAAGCCACGGCTTGGGACTGATCAGCATAGCTGTCCTGCAGCATCGTCAGAAATCCGAAGTTCGGGAACGGTTGCATGCAGTACGGTGACTGTGGGTCCTGCGGATTGCACTGTGGAGGATTCACGGTTCCATACCACACCTGCATTGTCGTGTTTGGCTTGAAGACGTTCAGCCAAAACGTCGCCGTGGTAGAGGTGACGAGTGTAGGCGCGATTATAGGATCGATGGACGGCAGGTTACTACCCGATCCGGCAGTCCACTCGAACTGAACCGGAGTTGTCCAATCAGTCCACGGCGCATTGCAAGGGTTGGTATTGTTGCCGCACGGATTGGCCGCGGGTAATACCGTTTCGATCGGTGGCGAACTGCCATCCGGGTTTTGCCCCGATCTCCAGCGGACATAGTCGAAGCTCCATTTGTAGACTTGATTGTATTGCTCGACGGAGTATGTCCAACCGTTACCGCCGCCGAGGTTCTGTCCACCCGCACTATCCCAGACATGCAGGAACAGATCGTCTCCTTGATTCATGTAGGTGTTATTGCCGGTCTCATACCAGTACCATGCCCATGCAGTTGCAACCATATCGTTCAGCTCTGTGGAATCGAAAAGCGGACCGGAGACTTGTGACGGGTTCTGGGGGAAGTCATAAGGATCAGAAGCCAAGGTATGTACCCCGGCAATGTACTGCGTAGCTTCCCACCAATCCAGAACCTTCTTCAGCTCCAGCGGAATTCTCGCATCCGGTGTATTACCCTCAGCCACGTCCAGGTTGTAGTAGGTCATCAACGCTTCCATGGCCAACCCAATCATGAAGGGATGGATGTCGTACTCCTGCTGGTTGGGATTGTTGAAGCTGAGGTTGTAGCTCTGATCGAGATAGCCGAGCAGTATGTCAGTCGCGCGCAGCGTAAACGCGGTGACTCGAGGATAGCCAACCATCTCATCCGCCAGCCGGTCATCCATCAGGTAGGCGCTGAGGCGAACGCTATCGGCATATACGGGACCGCTGTAGTAAAGATTGTAGAGGTTGCTGTGCGCGAGCAGGTCAACGGCACTCTGATAGAGCGGATTTCCCGTGCGAAGATAGTTCATCTCCATACCGTAGGGAAATTGATTGGCCGCCTGCACGAAGCCGGAAGCGGTAGCTACGTCAGTGTCGGCATAGGGCTCCAGCGTCAACTCAGCACAGCGCATCCACTCGTGCGGATCCTGTGTCTTGTACTCTCGTAGGACGAACTGATCGTAATCGTTGACCTGCTGATAGACGCGCCCACCGTCGTAGTTCCAGGCCTGAAAGTAGCTATCCACGAGGTCAAAGTAGCCGGAGAAGTTGCCGTTGTCCAGGCTCCACCATGGGCTAGTATCGGTGATGTTCGTGCACCAGAAGTCGGCGTTGGAGCTACCCGGCGGAGCGTTGAAGTTGACCATATTGCCCTGCCAGGTCGCAAGTCCTGGAATGGCTGGGAAGCTTGTGGGCGGAGTCGCAGTGAAGGACGCCGTCGGTAATACCGTGAAGTTATAGGTTACAGGCGTCGGACTGCCTGCATTCTGGCCGTTGAGTTGTCCCTGGAAATTCGCGGTGAATTGATAGTGCCCAGGTACGGCATGCGAGTTCGCTCGCATTCGTAATGTCGAATTCGAAGTAAAGACAGTTGCGTTGTCACAGGTTTCATCTGAAGAATAGTCGCCATCCCAGCCTTGCGGTGGAGGGTTCGACGGAGCGTCGAGATCGCAAAGATATTGAGCGGTGATGCTGTTATCGGTAACGATCTGGCCAGTATCAAGATTGGTGATTACCGGGTTCTCCATTATGACGGCCGCTCCAAACGGTCCATCCATCAGGTTAGCCTGCATAGCAGCGTAGAGGTCATTGCACTCACGCGAACTCTTCGATGTAGGAGTGCAAGCCGGCTGTTGCGCGGGATCGCCCTGGTAGACGTTCTCGCCGCCGATCGGCCACATGGTAAACGCCAACGGATTATTAGGATTGGGATAG
>JASHXK010000087.1 GCA_030043575.1 Terriglobales bacterium | reverse complement strand
CAGAACACCGGCGTGGTTCACGGCGGCGCGGCCGGGGTTGCAGGCAACGCCTACACCGGCGAGTCAACCGCGGGAGCGCACGGCTTCAGCTACAACACCAACACGGGCAACGGCGTCGCGCATACGGCTAACAACACCTACGCCACTCACGATGGCAATGTCTACAAGTACAATCCGTCGTCGGGTTGGCAGCAGCACACCGATAGCGGCTGGTCCGAGCCTTCGCAGACCTTCGACAAGTCCACCATGAACAGCCAGGCCGAGGCCCGCAGCGAAGGCTCCTCGCGCTGGAGCAACTTCCAATCTGGAGGCTGGGCCGGTGGTCATGGGGGTGGTGGATGGGCCGATCGTGGCGGCGGCGGATTTGGCGGAGGCCGCGGCTTCGGCGGTGGTGGCTTCGGCGGCCGGCGATAGGTCGAGTTGAAGCGCTCTCGGGTAGAGCTGGCTTTTAGGCCAGCGTCCAGGCTGCATATTTCCTGGGCTCAGTCGGTTTCAGCCGACGGCAGTGCCGCCCGCAGAGGCGGGCTCCGCCTCAGGAGCAATTCGCGCACGCGGCGCTGAAGCGCCGCATTACCCAATCGCTGCCCTTATTTTTTCACCGTGATGCTATCGGCGATCCTGTTGTATTCCTCGCGCGAGAGGATGTGTTTCTCCAACAGCTCATGCTCACTGGAATAAGGCCGGCCGGCGATCACGCGATCAGCCGATGCGCCGTCCATCCCCGGAAGGCTCGTAAGTTGGGCTTTGGACGCAGTGTTCAGATCGACCGGTTTGTCCGGGCCCGGACGTGTCAGCCCATCCTTTATTCCTTCGGCCACTGCCTTGGCATTGTCCTTGAGCTCGGCGGTAGCTGCTGCAGTCTGTTGCCGGACCTGCTCCGGGCTCGGTGCCTGACTGTTGGTGCAGGCGTTGCACCCCATAAAGCAAACAGGCACGCTGACGACAAGCGCCAGGAAAATGGCTCTCACTTGCATAAACAGTGAGATGCAGAATCGGCGCCACGCGCCTTCTTGCTAAGAGAACCTCCGATCGCCTTCCGACTGGTAACTGAGACGTAGCTGTTGAATGTCATCTACTGTCGCGGGGTGGAGCACGCCTTCAGGCGTGCATAAACGAGCGAATCTCCGGCAACCAGGTTGGTTCAAATTGAGCCACCAACCGATTCTGCTTTATCTCGGACAACAGAAAAGGGCCCAGCATGAGCTGTGCCCTGCGTTCGGTGCAAGATGTCGTGCCTGACCCGCAGCAACACGTGCCGCGGCTGGCCAATGCGATCAACTATCGCCGCAGCAGCGACCGAATCGTGTTCGTCGTTGCGCGAATAGTCGGCGCCGCTCTCGCGGCGGCTTCGCCGGCCCTGGTTGCTAGTTGGCGTAGTGCTCGGCGTTCTTGGCGATGAATTCCTGCTTGTCAGCGGGAACTTCTTCGGCTACGAAAACCGAATTCGTTGGGCAAACCGGAACGCAAGCGCCGCAGTCGATGCAGCCATCGGGATCCACGTACAACTGAGTCGCGGCTTCAAAGCCGTCTTCGTCCTTCTTGGGGTGGATGCAGTCGGTCGGACAGGCTTCGACGCAGAGTTCATCTTTCGTGCAGGTATCAGTTATGACGTATGCCATGATTGCGATCTCCCGTTTGTTGTTTTGCACCGCCCCACATTCAGGACCCGGGCGGCTGGTCCCTTTCGCCAAACCCAATGTACAAATTTCGCGACCATAGAGGCGGTGACGCCGGTCACTGCCCTGTTGTGAGCGACAGCACAAGCAGTTACTGGCCGCAACCTGGCTGGTTTTCGCACGACGCCTGTCCAACGCGCTGGCCCTCCAATTGCTGCTATGACTCATAGCCAATTACCAACAGCCCATAAAGCCAGCCAAATCGTGGAGATTCGACTCAACTGCGCGACGCACCAGGTAAATTCTGCATCTCACCAGTGAAGTCCCCCGGCAGTTCCTCCGGCACATCCTCCGCTATAATCGGCAGTTCGGCTTCGGCAAGAAGGAGCGAGTGAATGCACGCGGGCAAGAAACCCAAAGTATTAGTGGTCGACGACGAAAAGGTCATTGCCGATACGCTGGCCAAGATCCTCGACTTGAACGGTTATGACGCGTCACCGGTTTATACCGGAACAGCGGCGGTGGAAAGCGCCCGCGCCCTGCAACCCGACCTGGTCATTAGCGATGTCATCATGCCCGACATGAATGGCATCGAGGCGGCTATCAGCATCCGCGGCTTCCTGCCGAGCTGCAAGATCCTGCTCTTCTCCGGGCAGGCTGCCACTGCCGATCTGCTGGAGCACGCACGCGCCCAGGGCCACGAGTTCGAGATCCTGGCAAAACCCGTTCACCCTTCAGATTTACTGGCAAAGTTAAAGAGTTAGTTGAGGATTGGGTTTCTTACGCGCGGCCGGTTGCGTTAGCTCTTGTGTGCGCGACTTGGTCTCAATTCGGCTGTATCGCTGAAACTACACCGGCGATCCCCAGCCAGCCGTGAGTGCACCAGTGGCCAGCGTCGCCTGCGCCAGCGGCGTGCGCCAGCGAAAACGCTTCATCAGAAATTGAAGCAGCTTGGTGGTGGCGATCAGCGCCAGTGAGCCAATGACCGCACATACCGGCATGAACCACCAGCCCAGAACCTCATGCAGCGCCGGCGTCGACACCGGCAGCACGCCCGTGCGAATCGTGAATTCGAATGCGTCCGGCCCCACCCACAAGCCGGTGCGTTGCGGGAAGATGGGCTTCAGCAGCGCCAACAGCAGAAATCCGCCGCCCATAAGATAGCCCAACACGGCAATCAAGAAAACCACTACGCCTTCGACGCCGGTAAGCGCCCATCGCAGAGTCGCCCGCAGAATCAGCAGCGGCGAGATGCTGTGCCTCGCCTTCTGCACCAGCAGTCCGGTGCGATATTGCCCTGCCAGCTCCTCCGCCGGACCCAGCCCGGCAAGAATCTCATCAACGTTCGCCGAGCCGTCTCCGGCGCGCTCTCTGATGTGCATGCGAATCTCTTCCACGATGTCTTCTCGTTCCGCCAGCGTCATGCCGGCCAGCGCACGCCGCAACTGCGCCAGATAGTCGTTCACGCGCGAGTCATTGGTCATAGCAACAGCTCCTTCCTCGACCTGCCATTGTCGCGGGCGGTTTTGCGTGCCGCTCTCAGCACCGGCTCAATCAACGATCCCAGCCCCGCCGAAAACTCCGTCCACATCTCCGCCATGCGTGTCGCGCGTTCGCGGCCCGCGCCGGTCAACTCGTAGTATTTGCGCGGATGTCCCGCCTCCGCCTCCACCCATTGCGATTGCAGCAGGCCTTCAGCGCGCAGCCGGTTCAGGATGGGATAGATCGTCCCCTCCGACAGGATCAGCTGCGAGTCGCGCTCCAGCGCGCGCAGAATCTCCAGCCCATAGAGTTTTCCATGCCATAAGCTGGCTAGCACTGCCATTTCCAGGCAGCCTTT
>JASHXK010000086.1 GCA_030043575.1 Terriglobales bacterium | reverse complement strand
AGCCGAGGCCGTGCCATAAATATTGCCGCTTGCGTCGAGAGTGACTTGGCTGTAGGGCGAGCCGCCATCGCTGCCGCCGGTGAAGTCGTGCAGCGAGGTATAGCTCCAGTTGCCATTGGAATTGGTCAGTTTGAAGACGTTGCCGTAGCCGTAGGCTCCGTCTCCATACGTCGTGCCGTAAAGGTTGCCGGATGGGTCCATGGTCAGGACGGCATACGAACCGTAGGTTCCCGAAAAGCTATAGAGCGTGTTCAGCGTCCATCCACCGTCGGAAGGCGATAGTTCGTACACGGTGCCGCCGCCGTTTGTTCCGCCATGGAGCGTAGTGCCATAGAGATTGCCGGATTGATCGAAGATGACTCCACCGGCCGGAGTGGCTCCGTCGCTGCCGTTTAGAAAGGAATAGAGGACTTGCTCGGTCCAGCTCGAGCCTGACTCGGTCAACTCATAAACCGCTCCATAGCCCGCGGCAGCCGCGGATACCGTACCGTATAAGTTGCCCGCGTTGTCCAAGATGACGCCGCTTTCGGGTGCCTCTCCACCCGCGCCGCCCAGGGGAAAGGAGTAGATAAAACTCGTGTTCCAGCTACCATTGGAAGGTGTCATCTCGAACACGTCGCCCCACCAGCGCTGCGTCTTGCCAATATAGGTAGTGCCAAATATATCCCCGGAGGCATCGAAGATGAGGTCCCCGTAGTAGGGCAGCCCGCCTTCGGAGAGGTCATACCTGAAGACGAAGAGGACAGTCTCCGTCCAGGGACAAAGTACGGTTTTGCAAAACGCAGCCGAAGGCTGGAGGCTAAACACCACGCCACAACCCTGTTGAAAGCAGTCATGCGAAGGATGTCCGCCGAAGGCTGTCGTGCCGTAGAGACTACCGTCGGGGCCGAACACCACCCTGGCGTATGGTGCGGCCCCATCGTTCCAATCGAAAATGTAGAGAGAATTGAAAAGCCAGCCGTCGTTCGAACGCTTAAGCTGGAACACCGTACCGCAGCCTTGCAGTCCATAGATAGTGCAGTTGCCGCCCATATTTGCGCCGGCCGAGGTGGTTCCATAGAGATTTCCGGCGTGATCCAGGGTGACTCCAGCTCTAGGCGTAGCTCCATCCTGTCCGCCGGTAAAGTTGTAGAGGACAGAGTAGGTTTGGGCTTGGCACAACCCGGAAGTGATGGTTGTCAGCCCAAGTAGAGTTAGCAGCGCCAATACCACGGTCGTGGCACGCAGGCTTATATCGAGCAGCATGCCGCTGTTCTTCTCTTGTGATCGCATGTTCTCCTCCTGTTTCGTCCCAGCCTTTTTCTGGACTACGGGTTGATCTCCCACACCACACCATCTCCGTTGGCTCCGCCGGCCGAGGCAGTGCCATAGAGGTTGCCGCTTGCGTCGAAGGTGACTTGTCCGAGGGGCTGGCCGCCGTCACTACCGCCGGTGAAGTCGTGCAAAGAGGTGTAGCTCCAGCTGCCGTTGGAGTTTGTCAGCTTGAAGACATTGCCGTAGCCGTAGGCACCGTCTCCGTAGGTTGTACCGTACAGGTTGCCAGAGGCATCCATGGTCAGGATGGCAAAGGAGCCAAGGCTGCCGGAGAAGCTATAAAGCGTGGTAAGCGTCCAACCATTACTGGAGGGCGATAGCTGATAGACTGTGCCGCCACCGTCTGTCCCTCCGGTCCGGGTCGTTCCATAAAGATTGCCCGATTGATCGAAGATTAAGCCGCCAACAGGATCGGCTCCATCGCTACCGTCCTCAAAGGCATAGAGAATCTGCTGTGCCCAGCCCGATCCTGAGGGCATCAATTCATACACCACGCCGCTATTGTGGGGTCCCCCGGTGTACGCCGTGCCGTACAAATTGCCTGCGCTATCGAAGATCGTGCCCGCCCAGGGCAGTGCACCCTGATCCCTATTCTGGGGAAACTCATAGAATCTACTTTCCGTCCAGTTGCCATTTAACAGACTGAGCTCGAATACGCCCCCCCATCCGGGGACGGTTTCTGATGCGCTGCCATAGATATTTCCCGCAGCATCAAAGATGAGATCGCCATAATAGGGATCTGCCCCAAGATTTAGCTCGTTACTGAAGTAAAAAAGGACGGCTTCCGTCCAGGGGCAGAGTGAGGTTTTGCAAGCCGTTGGCGGAGGCTTCAGATTGAATACCGTGCCGCAGCCTCTGCCTTCGCAGTCCTCGTCAGGTGGGCCTCCGAAAGCAGTTGTTCCGTAGAGGCTGCCGTCCGGGCCAAAGACCACTCTGGCATACGGTATAGCTCCATCGTTGTTCTGGCCCAGAAAGGCGTAGAGGGGATTCAGGACCCATGCGGAGTTGAGGTGCTTCAACCTATACACTGTTCCACAGCCTCGGCTGGTACACTGACCGCCGGTATACCCGCCATAGGATGCGGTTCCGTAGAGATTTCCTCCCTGGTCCACCATTACGCCCGCTTGGGGAAAGGCGCCGTCAGTCCCGCCGGTAAAGTTGTAAATGACGTTATAGGTCTGGGCGTGGGCTACAGCCGTCAGCCCAAGAAGGATGATTAACATAGTCGCAACCTCTATAATCTGCGAGCCCAATATCCGCCGCTGCTTCGTATTCATGGTGCCCACTCCTTATTCAAGCTCTTGTCCACATATCGACACCTAGGAAAGTTAGGGGGAATTCAAAGAATTCCGGCAGCCTCAACTGACAACTGGCAGCCCCGGGATACAACTGTTTACGGCGTGATCTCCCACACCACGCCTTTATTGTTGGCTCCGCCTATCGAAGCCGTGCCGTAGAGATTGCCGTTTGCATCCAGAATGACTTGCCCGAAGGGTTGTCCTCCATCGCTGCCGCCGGTGAAGTCATGCAGTGAGGTGTAGATCCAGCCGCCATTTGAGGGAGTCAGCTTGAAAACGTTGCCTTGTCCGTTAGCGCCATCGAGAAGTGTCGTCCCATACAAATTGCCGGCGGAATCCATGATTAGGACGGCAAAGGAACCACCATTGCCGGAGAGGTTGTAGAGGGTAGTAAACGTCCATCCTCCGTTGGAGGGCGATAGTTCGTAGACGGTGCCGCCGCCATTCTCGCCTCCGCTAAACGTGGTGCCGTATAAATTTCCCGCCGAGTCGCGCATCAGGCCGCCCGGGCTTCCACCCATGTTGTCGTGGAGATCGGTAAAGGTCCAATAGGGCGAGGACGGCGTCAATTCGTAGGCTGCGCCGCCGTTGTACGGTCCACCAGACTGCGCCGCGCCGTACAAGTTACCCTCGGGATCGAATATCACGCTGGCCGCTGGTGTGCTATAGCCCAGCGCTGGAAAAAGTGGAAAGTAATACAGAATCGTCAACGTCCAGCCATCGGCAGAGGGTGAGAGTTCGAAAACCTCTCCGTCCAAGGGGAGCGTAGCAACATCGTAGAGATTGCCATTCTGGTCGAAGATAAGATCCCCCATATTTGGGTAAGCGCCATCGGCGCCATTGAACTTATGTACCGGCGATTGCGTCCATGGGCACAGAACGCTCTTGCAGACGGTCGCAGGAGGTCGTAGGGCGAAAACCACTCCACAGCCGCTGGCGCAGGCGTGCTCGTTTACATCTCCGCCCCATGTTGTCGTTCCATAGAGAAGGCCGTCCGGACCGAAGACCACTCTGGCCCACGGCGACGCTCCGTCGCTGAACTGAAAGGTATACAACGGACTAAAGATCCGCCCGGAGCTCTCGTGCTTGAGCTCGTACACCGTGCCGCAGCCTCCGATAACGTTGCAATCGCCCGCGAAGCTGGCTCCTTTGGCGGTGGTGCCGTAGAGATTCCCAGCTTGGTCCAGAGTCACTCCTGCTTTGGGAGTTGCTCCATCCTGTCCGCCGGTGAAGTTGTAGAGTACAGAGTAGGTTTGGGCCTGGCACAACTCGGAAGTGAGGTTTGTCAGCCCAAGCAGAGTTAGCAGCGCCAATACAATGGTCGCTGCACGCAACCTCACATCTGGCAGTGTCCTGTCGCCCTTTGTTTGACGAAACATTTAGCCCTCCTTGCTTGGCACGTTTTTCCTGACTACGGGGTGATCTCCCACACGACGCCTTCATCGTTTGCTCCGCCTATCGAAGCGGTGCCGTACAGGTTGCCGTTTACGTCGAGATTGACCTGGCCAAAGGGCTGGCCACCATCGCTGCCGCCGGTGAAGTCGTGCAGCGAGGTGTAGGTCCATTGGCCGTTCGAAGGAGTTAGCTCGAAGACGTTGCCCTGCTGGTAAGCGCCGTCGAGGATTGTCGTTCCGTACAGATTACCGGCTCCATCCATAATTAGGACGGCATAGGAACCACCGCCGCCGGAAAAGTTGTAGAGAGTGCTGTAGGTCCAGCCGCCATTCGAAGGTGATAGTTCGTAGACGGTACCTCCGCCGTAATCGCCCCCACTAAGCGTAGTGCCATAGAGGTTGCCGGCTGAATCGAAGATCACGCCGCCGTCGCTTCCGCCCATGTTGTCGTGGAGATCGGTAATGGTCCACTGAGGCGAAGAGGGCGTCAATTCGTAGACCGCACCCCCGTTGTAGGTACCGCCGATCTGGGACGCGCCGTATAGGTTGCCGTCGGGACCGAAGATCGCGCCCGCCGCCGGCGAGGCGAAGCACGGTGACGGCGGCGGTATAAAGTCGTACAGAAGATTCAATGTCCAGCTGTTGCCTGAGGGCACGAGTTCATAAGCCTGACCCCATGCGGAGACCGGGTTTATGCCGTAGAGGTTATTGTTTAGGTCGAAAATGACATCCCCATACCCCGGTTCACCGCCTTCGGAGCCATTGAATTGGTACAGCGCCGCTTCCGTCCATGGGCACAGGACGCTCTTGCAAACGCTGGCAGGAGGCCGCAGGCTGAAAACTGTTCCACAGCCGGTCGGGAGGCAATCACGCTGAGTGTTTCCGCCGTATGTGGTCGTTCCATAAAGAAGACCGCCGGGACCGAAAACCACCCTGGCCGAGGGTGACGCTCCGTCGCTGAATTGAAAGGTATACAACGGACTAAAGATCCGCCCGGAGCTCTCGTGCTTGAGTTCGTACACCGTGCCGCAGCCTCCGATAACGTTGCAATCGCCCGCAAAGCTCGCTCCTTTGGCGGTTGTGCCGTAGAGGTTGCCAGCTTGGTCTAGAGTCACGCCTGCTTTGGGAGTTGCACCATCCTCTCCGCCGGTGAAGTTGTAGAGCACAGAGTAAGTTTGAGCCTGACACAACTGAGAAGTGAAAGTTGTCAGCCAAAGCAGAGTTAACATCGCCAATACCACGGTCGCGGCACGCAGGCTTATGTCCAGCAGCGTACTGTCGTGCTTGTCTTGACGAAACATCCTAGTCCTCCTTGCCTGAGCAATTTTTTCCTAGCTACAGTGTGATCTCCCAGACCACACCATCTCCGTTAGCTCCGCCGATCGAAGTGGTGCCATAGAGATTGCCGCTCGCGTCGAACGTGACTTGACCATAGGGCTGGCCGCCATCGCTGCCGCCGGTGAAGTCGTGCAAAGAGGTGTAGGTCCAGCCGCCATTCGAGGGAGTCAGCTTGAAGACATTGCCGTAGCCATAGGCACCGTCGCCGAATGTCGTACCGTAAAGGTTGCCGGATGGGTCCATGGTCAGGACGGCATACGAACCGTAAGTTCCCGAAAAGCTATAGAGAGTGTTCAGCGTCCATCCACCGTCGGAAGGCGATAGTTCGTACACAGTGCCGCCGCCGTTTGCTCCTCCATGGAGCGTGGTGCCATAGAGATTGCCGGACTGATCGAAGATGACTCCGCCGGCCGGAGTGGCTCCGTCGCTGCCGTTTAGAAAGGAATAAAGAACCTG
>JASHXK010000085.1 GCA_030043575.1 Terriglobales bacterium | reverse complement strand
CGGAATCGTCGGTGGCACATCCGTCGCCGCTCCCAGCATGGCAGGCATCCAGGCGCTGATCAACCAAGCCAATGGCGGACGCCAAGGCATGCCGGGATACATCTACTACACGCTGGCGAATCAGCAGAATGATACGAACTGCAATTCGTCTGGACCTCCGGGAGCCGGATCAAATTGCGCTTTCCAGGACATCACCCTGGGGAACAATCTGATCTGCGGCCTCTCCGGCTCCAGTTGCTCAGCCACATTGACATCCGCCAAGATCGGTTTCAACGCTGGTACGGGCTTTGACCTGGCCTCAGGCCTGGGCTCGCCCAACGCCGCGAACCTGGCTAGCCAATGGAGCAGCGTAGTCTTCAACAGCTCCAGCACCACGCTGAACCTCTCGCAAACCAGCGGGATCAATCACGGCACTCAAGTCACTTTGAGCGGCGCCGTGTCGCCGGGTTCTGGCAACGGAACGCCCACCGGCAACGTAGCGTTCATCGTGAGCCAGGGAATTATCGGCTGGCCGGTGAACTACAACACCGGTGCTCCTAACGACACCGTCCCGGTGACCACCCTGAGCAACGGAAGCTATTCCATGGTCCTGGATAACCTGCCTGGCGGCACCTACAACGTTACCGCGCGCTATGGCGGCGATGGTAACTTCGCCTCCAGCGTGTCGGCGCCGGTGCAAGTAACGGTGAATTCGGAGCCCAGTACCATCACCATCACCCCGCAGTACCTTAACGGAACTGCTTGCACCCTCGCAGCCACCAACTCATTCACCTACGGCCAGACCATCAATATTCAGTTCCAGGTGGCCGGCAATTCCGGCTTCGGTGTTCCGACCGGCACGTTGACCGTCACGGAAGACGGCAACAACATCGCCACTATGCCGCTGGATTCCAACGGCAACGGCTGGGTGATGAACGGATCGGTGCCGAGTAGCTCCTGTATCTACGATTACATGAATGCGACCACGCCGACGCTAACCGGAGGCACGCACTCGATCGGGGCATCCTACTCCGGAGATGCGACCTTCCAGGCCGTGACGGCTACGCCGGTTACCATTACGGTCGGGCAGTTGACTCCAACCGTTACCCTAGCCGCCGGCGCCACGCTGATTTCCTCCGGCTTCGCCGATACGCTCACAGCAACCTTCAGCGGCCTGACCTCCCTCACGGGCGGCACGTCGACCAGTTCCGGGCCAACGGGAACCGTGAACTTCTACGACACGACCACGTCCACCTCTCTGGGCATGGCCACCGTTGTGCCGACGGTTTCCTTCAGCGGAAACATCTATACGTACGGGGCGACGGCGGTGCTGAACACCACCGGCATCACCACCAGTGGCTCGAATTCCATCGAGGCAATCTATTCGGGCGACTCTAACTACACCACGGCTACCAGCGCTGCGGTAGCAGTCTCCGTCGGCACCGGGACTGCAACTACCGCCGCGGTTACGTCCAACGGCAATCCGACGACCCTGAACGGACGGCCAACCTTCACCGCAACCATGACGGGCGCGCCGACAGCCGGAACCGTCACCTTCTACGACGGTACTACGACGCTGGGAAGCGGCACGGTCGGCACGGCTCACACAGCAACCTTCAGACCAGCTTCAGGCTATGGGTTCTGGGGTGGTACGCATAACATCACTGCCAGCTTCGGGGGTAATGCTACATTCCTGGCCAGCACTTCTCCGGTGTTCGTGGAGACCGTGACCCAGGGAACCGTCACCATAGACCTGACGGCCAAGACTGCCGGCAATGCCGGTCAGAACAACACCTTCGCCGCAGTCCTGTCGCCTAGCTCAACCAACGCGACCTTCGCGCCGAACCAGAGCGTCGTGAACTTCTACGACGGCGCAACTCTGATCGGCTCGGCTCAGCCGCTGACGGTCACTTCAACCCAGGGTGGTTATGGACTCTGGACGGCGACCCTTACGGTCAACAATCTCGCTGCCGGCACCCATACCATCACCGCTACCTACAGCGATATCAACTACAGTTTGGGAACCTCCAACACCCAGACGGTGTATGTGGGCAACGGAAGTCCGACCCAACCTGTAGGCATCTACTTCCCACTCAGTCCCTCCACGCTGCCCGGTGCTTCGGTCACCTTCAGGTGGTTCCCGACGACTGGCGCTAATTACTGGCTGGACGTCGGTTCCACCCAGGGCGGCAACAACTACTTCCAATCGGGCAATATCGGCACGGTTCTGTCCGAGACGGTCAATAACCTTCCCACTAACGGGAGCCCGGTGTGGGTGACCTGGTGGTACCTGATCAACGGCTCGTGGTCGTACATCGAATACCAATACACGTCCTCTGGACCAGGCCAGATCACGTCGCCGACGAATGGCTCGACCCTTACGGGCAGCAGTGAGCAATTCACCTGGACAGCGGGCTCGGGCACGCAGTTCTGGCTCACGGCCGGCAGCGGTCCAGGCGGCAACAACTACTACAACTCGGGCAATTTGGGTAATGTGCAAACCGTCCAGGTCACCGGTCTGCCTACCGATGGCAGCCAGGTGTACGTAACCCTCTTCAGCTATGTGGCTGGTCAGTGGGTCTACACCCAGGACACTTACACGGCGTACAGCCAGGGTACCCTGGCAATGATGACGTCGCCGGCGAACATGACCATAATCAATGGCCCCACGGAGACGTTCACCTGGAGCGCCGGCAACAACGCTCAGAATTACTGGCTGGACATTGGGGACAGTCCGGGCGGGAACGACATCTACCAGTCGGGACCACTCCCCCCGAGTACTCTGAGCACGATGGTCAATAACCTGCCGGCCAATGGCGAGCCGATCTACGGCACGCTGTGGACCGAGCTCAACGGCCAGTGGTACTACAACAGCTATACCTGGACCTCCGATCCGAGCGAACCGAGGCATCCGGGTCAGAACCAGTTAACGATCCAGAAGCAGCTGACCAGGCGCTAACCGGCGCGACGCGGCGATACGGGGCACGGACTTCGGTCCGTGCCCTTTTTTGCGCAGGCTGCACCGTGGACGATAGACAAACTCACTCAGGATAGTTTGCTACTTAGAGTAGGCTAGCTTCTGTAGTTCCGCCAGGCTTGCCTCGACTCTCGCCAGATCGCCCTCATATCGATTGGGGTCTTGCTGGGCAAGCTCCTGATAGATAGTCAAAGCTTCTTGGTAGTAGGTGCGGGATTCCTCGATCCGGTTCTGGTTTCTATCCAGAAATGCCACGTTGTTCAGCGTTCCGGCGACGTAGGGCTCATAGTTGCCGGGATCCTGTTGCGCCAGTTGACGGTAAATCCGCAGAGCCTCCTGGTAGTGCGAACCGGCTTCTTCCAGCCGCTTCTGGTCTAAATCCAGGTTTCCCAGATCGTTTAGCGTCATGGCCATGTCCGGCAAGTACGTCTCGGGATTCTGTTGCGCCAGGCGACGGCGTATCTGCAAAGCCTCCTCATAGTTTGGCCGCGCTTCGTCCATCCGCTCCTGCTCTCTTTCCGTGATCGCCAGATTGTTCAATGTCATGGCCACAGTCGGCAGGTAGGTATCCGGACTTTCGAGTGCCAGTTGACGGTAAATCCCTAAAGCCTGCGCGAAGTGCCGATGAGCTTCTTCCCTCCGCTTCTGCATTTTGTCCAGGAATCCCAGGTTGTTCAATGCCATGGCCATATCCGGCAGATAAGGATCGGCATTCTGCTGCAACAATTGCCGGTGAATGTTCAAGGCGTCCTCATAGTGTTTACGGGCTGCATCCATCTGCTGCTGGACTCGATCCAGGTTCCCCAGGTTATTCAAAGTCGTGGCCATGTCGGGCAGGTACACATTCGGGTTGTGCTGTACCAGCTCCCGGCGAATGCTCAAAGCCTGCTCGTAATGCCAGCGGGCCGCGTCCATGCGCTTCTGATCGGTGTCCAGCTTCGCCAGCTCGTCGGACGTCATCGTCACATCCGGCTGTAGAAGCGCTGTGGCCAGAGCGTCGTGCGCAAAGGGATTTCCTCCGGTAACGGCCAGCGTATGGGACCATAAGTCATATTCGCTATCCCAATAGCTCAACTGGCGGCGAGTGACAAAGCTCAACCCTGCCAACACGCACAATGCCGGAACCAGTTGCCACGCGAGAGAGACTTTTCCTGCTTCCGCCAAATCGGCGAGGCCGAAGGCAATCATGATGAAGATACCGATCAGCGGCATATAGGCGTAGCGATCGGCTCTGGCAGCGTCTCCCACCTGCACCAGCCCGATCACCGGAATCAACGTGCCCAGGAACCACAGCCATCCCACCAGCAGATAGCGCCGGCGGCGATACCGGATCACCAGCGCAGTGACACTCAGCAAAACAACCGCCGACAAAACCACTTGCCACCGTGGCAGAGTATCTCCTGGATGCGGATAGAGCGGAGCAAGCCGCGCCGGCCAAAGCATCTTCCACAGATACATCGCGTAGGCGACAACCGCATTCTCGATGCGCACGGCAAAGGAGAACTGCCGCAGGGTACGAACTGCCAGCCCAGCTCGCTGCGCCTTCAGGGTGATAGCTGCACTCGCGGCGGAGAGAACCAACAGCGGGATTTTCTCGAGGAGCAGCCAGAGGAATTGCCTCTCGCTCGGCACCGTTCGCCATTCGCCATTCGCCGTTCGCCAGAAAGCCGGGGGCAAATCCTCTGGCGAAAAGCGAGGAGCGAAGAGCGAACGGCGATCCTCTGGCGAATCGCGAATGGCGAGCCTTCCCAGCGGCCAGTAATCCAGCAGCAGGAGCACGAAGGGCAGGGTGATGACCATCGGCTTGGCCATCAAGCCCGCGGCGAACAACCCGGCGACCAGCAGGTATCGCCGCCAGTTGGGCTTCTGCGCGTACCACACATAGGAAACGATCGCCGCCAGGAAGAAAAACATGCTCAGCACGTTCTTGCGTTCCGCGACCCAGGCTACCGACTCAACATTGAGAGGATGCACAGCGAATAGCGCCGCTACCAACAGGCTGGGCCCCACGCGTCCTGTGACCCAGTTCAGAAGCAGCAATAGCAAGACGACATTCAGGGCATGAATCAGCACACTGTCCAAATGATGGCCCGCCGGGTTCGGGCCAAAGAGTTGATAGTCGAGAGCATGGGAAAGCCAGGTAAGAGGATGCCAGTTCGCCAACTCTGTCGAGGTAAACGCCCAGCGGATTGTGTCCCAGCTCAGGCCAGCATGGACGTGAAGATTGGCGGCGACATAATCGTGATCGTCAAAGATGAGGAAGCGGTGGCCGCTCACCGGCCAGTAGAGCGCCATGGTCGCCGCCGCGAGCAGAAGGCAAAGCGCATTGCGCTTCTTGCCGGCCGCGGACGAGCTATCCCGCGCAGCCGCTTTTGCTTTTGACCTGCGCTGCGCGCGACCAAGCGAGGCAGTTGCCGGGCTCATGGGTTCGCTGGTGTTCCGTGTTCGATGGCCCACGTAGCCAGAGTACACAGAAACAGGGTGCCGGCGAAAAACAGCAGACTGTGCGCGGTCACGCTACCAAAAACCTGGATTCCCAGGGGCTTGATCAACTTCATCAGGAACCCAAGGATTAGACAAATCACGCCAATGCACCAGGACAAACTGCCTATCAATTTGTAAAGGCTCGCCATGTTGTTGTCCTCCGTCGTTGGAAGGATATTCTCCCGCCGGGAAAAAACAAATCAAAGACAACAGCCTTGCGCCTCAATCCGGCAGCAGCCCTCCCGGCGGAGCGATACGAATCCAGTGGTCGGTGAATGCGAAGTGAAAGCCCGGGTTGGTGAATTTGGGCATATGGCAAGTGACGCACAATTTCACCCCGATAGGGCAGGCTGTGCGGTGATCGTCGTCGCTCTTCTTGGCGCCGGCCGCGAAGTGGCACTGCTGGCACCGGGAGTCATACCACGCCGGGTCTTCCACCAGCGGCTGGTGCGGATCGTGACACGTGATACACGTGATGCGAGCGTCTCCTTGTCCGGCCTTCCAGCACCGGCTGTTCTCCAGACGGTAGGGGGCAAAGCGTACGTTAAGCCGTCCAATTCTGGCCGGGCTATCCAGGGCGACATCCTGTGGGGTGCGGTGACAGGCGCCGCAGAAATCGACCGACTGGACCGGATTCAGATGTGCCGGGTTCAAAATCGATGCTACGGCGAGCTCGTAATTTCCGGCTTTGGCCGCAGCGACGTGGGCCGCGCCAGGCCCATGACAGGCCTCACAACTCACGCCCGCAATCAGGTTTTGGGGATCGAATTGATTCTTCGTGGTCGAGGCCGTGGTGTGACAGCTGAAACATCGACGGACCTCGTCGATAGGTACGGGGCGTCCTGCGCCTTCCATCAGACCGGGTGGTTGGCCGCGCGGATGGCCGGGAGTTATATCCAGCCCTGGCAGCGCCGGGTAAAAGCTCACGTGGGCTTCGTAGAAGTTACCGTCTTCCTGGTAAAGGTACGTTTGGGCAAGACGCCCGTTGCCAAAGGCCCAAAGCAGGACGTCGGAATGCGAAGCCCCTGCTTTGCTGATGGTGAAAATGTTTTTCCCATCGGAGCTGTCGATGCGATAGCTATATGGGCCTATTGGAAAAGCCAGATGATCATAGTGGCGAAGAAAGTCCGAGTCCGAGGCACGAGTCGCGGCATGTGCCATGGCGGCTCTGCGGAAATCGTCCGACTGGGATGGATGGCAGGTGGCGCATTCGGCAGCACCCACGTATTCCTTTCGCGAAGGGTCGCCCTTTGTCGGCCACCACCCGCGCTCCTGACGGCGAGCCGCCGTGGACTTGGAGACGTTGCTCGATTCGTCACTTTGCGCCAGTGTCCCGGCACCGGCGAGAACACCTAGAGCAATCAGCGGCACACAGCACAGAGCAGATAAGACAAGCTTCCGGCATGACGGATGTTGGTTGCTCATGTAACGGCTGCCTTCGTCTGGGCGGGAGCGATGGAAACTAGCGCACATAGCAACAAAGAAGTCTTTATCGCGCGAGTTAGAAGGCAGCTACTTTGTTCTCTCCGTGTACTGGCGCTCTGGAATCCCGCCATATGGGTCTATTGCAGTAATAGAATCTTCGAGGCTATGTCATCAAAAACTACCTCTAACGCAGTCGTACATGCCGACCCTGGACAGTTGGGCACGAGCACGAACGCTCCGGCCGGCAGCGATGAATTGTAAACTGCCGGAGCTCCAGGACAAGGATAAAGGCTTGGACCGTTAGGATCGTTCGCCAGTGTCGCCATGAATGCTTCTGTGCATTGGTTGCTCCCAATAGCAGTGCCCAAACCAATTACATAGATGTAAGTGGGATTCGGAGTTTCCGAGCGCATCTGATTGGCAGTATAGATTGCACGGTATTGGGCCTCGTTGGTGATGTTGCTCCAGCTGAAGGCCTCCATTTCTTGGTACTGCTGGGAATAGAAGCCCGTTACGCCCAGGCACGCCGTTGTTGCATTCCAAGGCGGATTGCCGTTGCACGTTCCGTGTCCACCCCCATCCGGCTGATAGCAAGACCCTCCCTCCCCATTGTTTGCATACCAAAAACTGAGATCGTTGCCGTTCATGGACCCATAACTGCTGTTATTGTTTGCGGCATTAAAGAAATCGTACACATTGTTCGGAGAAGCGTACCCTCCGTAGTTGTACAGGGTGGGACCCAGGTTGGTGCAGGAGAACTGGTCCTGAATTTCATTCGCAACCTCGTCCGTGAAGATCACAACCACTTTTACTTCCGGAGGCTGAGGCGGAAGCACGACGCTATTGTTCTGATAGTCGGCCATCGAAAGCGGTGGACCGTAGCTTTGGCTGTAAGCCGGATTCGTGCCGGCGCCGGTGCCGAAATTTCCGCCGATGAAGACCATGTTAGTTATGTCATTGTCAATCGGCGTTACGAACTGCGTCGTTACCGGCACATCCACCGAGGATGTGCTGGCATAGCTGATCAGCGAAACATAGTTGCTGCCCTGATTGAAATACTGAACAAACTGCGGAATGGCCGCTTGCAACGCCTGCTCACCGCCGCTGTTCGTTTCGGATCCAGAACGGTCAGCAAGAATCGACATGACCACGCTGCTAAGTGTTCCGGGCTCCGAAAGGTAGCTGTACTGATTGTTAAGCCACTGACCGTTGACCAGCGACCACAGCGTCACATAGATCTGACTGCCATTGGCTGGCAGAGAGTTCACCGCCGTCGATAGCACATTGCCCAGGTTGCCTGACTGGTAGTAGTTGTTGCCGCCCTGTGTGCTGCCGATGTCCAGCCAATAGGCCGAAGCGCCGCTGCCCGCACTCCAGGTGAACGTCATCGTATTCCCGTAGAGCGTCGAGCCCGGAGTGGGAGTCTGCATCACGCCAATTCCCGTGCCCAGACTAAACGCCGTGTAGGAGTATTCGTTATACAGCCACTGGCCGTTGACCAGCGACCATAGCGTGATGTAGACCGTGCTGCCATTCGTTGGCAGATTGCTTACGGAGTAGCTGGTGACATTGCCGATATTGCCGGACTGGAAGTAGTTGTTGCCGCCGGGCGAATTGCCGGCGTCGATCCAGTAGGCCGAAGCTTGGGTG
>JASHXK010000084.1 GCA_030043575.1 Terriglobales bacterium | reverse complement strand
AGCAGTCAGCATTACTAATTACTAATTACTAATGGCTGAGCACTGACCGCTGACCGCTACCCCGTGATTGCCGTTCTTCGATCGGCCGCAATCGCGAACGACGTACGCGGCGCGTCATGCAGCAGGAAGTCGCAGAGCACGCGATTGAACTCGTCGGGTACTTCCTCGTATGGCATGTGCCCAGCGCCTTGAAACATCACCAGCGCGCTGTTTTTTAGTTGCCGCTGTAACTGATGAATCGACGACGGATACACCGCGCGATCGCGCGAGCCCCAGAGCAGCAGCGTAGGAATGCCGCTGATCTCGGCTAACGACTCGCCGATCGCTGCCAGGTCTTCATGCCAGGAGCGCAGGATGCGAAGCAAATGTTCGAAACTCCCTGGCGCTTCGACTCCGGCGATGTAGCCTTCAAAGGTCCCGGGAGCGATTCGTGACGGATCACCATACAGTGCCTTGAAATAGCGCTTGGCGATGATGCGCAGCCGCGGTTGCACGTGCACGACATAAAGCCCGCCGAGGGTTGTGGCCAGCAGGCGCGTCAAAACTTTGCCGTGACTCGACCAGGGATTGATCGGCGAGACCAGCACCAGACGCCGGATGCGATGCAGGCGATTGGTGCGTGAGGCGGCAGCGGCCAGAATCATGTTTAGTCCGCCGCCGCGCGACGATCCCACAATGTCAGCGTTCTCAATCCCCAGCTCCTCCATGAAGCGCAAGACGCCTTCCGCATCACCACATAGCGAACATTCATTGACCCGGGGGCGCTCAGAAAACCCGCACCCGGGCAGGTCCATCGCGTAAACCGAGAAGTATCGCGACAGCGCCTCCATGTTGAAGCGCCAGGAAAACGAGAACCCCAGAAAGCCGTGAATCAGTACCAGTGGAGGGCCGGATCCGGCAAACCAATAACGCCAAGTCACGCCGTCGATTTTGAGGCTGCGCTCTTGCGCCCCAGGTATCCGCGCGATTAGCGGCGTCTTGCTCACGGGCTGGGCTGGAAGTGCGCTCATCATGGCAACCAAACGATTCAGGCGCGAATCTAGTAAACCGATATCGCCTCTGTCGCTTTGGGGGGAGCCGTTACTCCCCCTTTTTTATTGCTTCGTGAGAATAGGGTAACACTGCGGTCGGATCGGGCTCGATTCTGAAGTTTCGCACCACGAGGCGATAGACGAGGACCGCGGAAACCAAGGATGCTGCGACTAATGACGTTCCTGTGATCGGCTGATGCAACAGCAGCTTCCCTGTGCCGAACAGAGATGTGTAAATCATGGCGCAACCCAGTCCCCACGCGAGTAGATTGCCGCCTATATCCCGATGTGGTTCAGTATCCCCTGCTTCGACCGCGATCCGTCGCCAGCCGCGAACGTCCGGCCGCACGCGCCGATAGAAGCGGATTAGCACATCGTCTGGCTCGGGCCTGGTCAGTGACGTTACTGTGAGCCAGACGAGCGTGGTGATGATCGTCGTCGCCAGCGCTCCTTTGGCGAATACCAGCGAACTGCTTCCGGCAAACGGCTGCCAATGACTAAAGATGATCGTGACTACGAGCGAGCAAGCCATCGCGGAGATTTCGCTCCACGCGTTGATGCGCCACCAATACCAGCGGAGGATGTAGACCGCGCCCGTTCCCGCTCCGATCTGCAGGACAACCTGCCATCCCGAGGCGATCGATCCCAGCTGCACTGATACCCACGCAGACGCAATCACCAGCACCACCGTACACACCCGCGAGACGGACACATAGTGTCGCTGCGAGGCGTTCTTGCGCAGAAAGCGGCGATAAAAGTCCGCGACCAGGTACGACGCGCCCCAATTCAGTTGCGTGGCGATGGTCGACATGAACGCCGCCAGAAACCCGGCCATGGCGATTCCGCGATACTTATGGGGAAGATACTGATTCATCGCCATGATGTAGCCGACCTCTGGATGCTGCAATCCCGGGTACAGGACGATGACGGCCAGTCCGGTCACAATCCATGGCCAAGGACGGATGGCGTAGTGTGCGATATTGAACCAAAGAACGGAGAGCAATCCCTGACGTTCGTCGCGAGCGCTGAAGATGCGCTGAGCGATGTAGCCACCACCCCCGGGCTCTGCGCCGGGATACCAAAACGCCCACCATTGCAATCCGATAAAGACGAGGAAGCTGGCGACCGGAACCATCCACAGCGGCTCGGCTGTGATGCCGCGAGAGAATTGCGGTAACAATGCGAGCGGACTGGCCGCATTTTGGTCCCCATGTGCTTGTATCTGACCCAAACGGCCGATCATTGTGGTCATCCCTCCGCACGCTGCGACAGCGTAGTAGCCGATGGCGATCACGATGCTCATCTTTAGCACGAACTGAAGAAGATCAGTCCACAGCACTCCCCACAAGCCGCCTAGCGCCACGTACAACCCGGTAAACGGAATCAGAAAGAAGACGCAGATGGCGAGTGCCGCACCGTCATTGCCGCCCCACACCGAACCAAAATGCGTGCTCATGAGACGACTAACGTTGGTGAGCATCGGCGTGCCTGCCAGCGTGGTGGCGACGATGCTGGTCATCGCCTTTGTCACCCAGCCAAGGATCACGCAGTTCATCAGCAACCCGAGATAGACGGCGCGAAAACCACGCAAGAATGCCGCCGGCTTGCCGGAGTAGCGAAGCTCGGCAAATTGCACGTCGGTGAGCAGGCCGGATCGCCGCCAAAGCCGCGTGAACAAAAAGACCGTCAGCATCCCAGACGGCAAAAGGCACCACCAGAGCCAGTTTCCGGAGATCCCTTGGCTGTAGACCAGACCGGTGACGACCAGCGGAGTGTCGGCGGCAAAGGTCGTCGCGACCATCGACGTCCCGGCCAGCCACCAGTTCACCGCACGGCCGGAGACGAAGTAGTCGTCGACGCTGCGACTGGAGCGGCGCCGAAACCACAGCCCCATCAGTAACGTGATGGTCAGGTAGCCCGCAATCGCAGTCCAGTCAAGGACGGTGAAAGTCACGATTAGCCCTCAATTCGCCAGCGGCCTGAGCGGCTCCCGATTCTTGGATAATCCCGAGCAAGGACGACCGGCATCACAGTTTCCTCTCACCTGTAGACGTATAATCGATCATTGATCGGGAGCAGCCAAACATTATGAGTGGAACCAACGGCAGCAACGGTACGGCGACGCCTAAACCGCGCGCTGAATGGATCACCAAACGCCGCCAGGAAGCGGCGAGCAGCGGCGACACCAACATGTCGCAGATGCACTTTGCCCGCAAGGGTCTGGTCACGGAAGAGATGCTCTTTGTCGCCGAGCGCGAGCAACTCACGCCCGAACTCGTGCGCGACGAAGTTGCTGCCGGGCACATGATCATTCCCGCCAACGTGAATCATCCTGAGCTGGAGCCGATGTGCATCGGCGTGGCGTCAAAGTGCAAGATCAACTCCAATATCGGCAACTCGTCAGTTACGAGTGATGTCGATGAGGAGTTGAAGAAGCTGCACACGTCGGTTCACTACGGCGCCGACACGGTGATGGATCTCTCGACCGGTGGCGGCATCCACGACATTCGTGAAGCGATTCTGCGCCACGCGCCTGTGCCGATCGGCACCGTGCCGATCTACGAAGCGGTCGCGCGCGTGAAGCGCATCGAGGACCTGAATGCCGACATCATGCTCGAAGTCATCGAGGAGCAGGCCGAGCAGGGCGTCGACTACATGACCATCCACGCCGGTGTCCTGGTTGAATATCTTCCGCTGATCACCAAGCGCATCACCGGCATCGTCAGCCGCGGTGGCGCGATTCTGGCGCAGTGGATGGCGCATCATCACAAGCAGAATTTCCTCTACGAGCGCTTTGATGACATCACGAAAATCATGGCCAAGCACGACGTCAGCTATTCGCTTGGCGATGGCCTGCGTCCGGGTTGCATTGCCGACGCCAGCGACGAGGCGCAGTTTGCCGAACTAAAGACCCTGGGCGAGTTGACAAAGAAAGCCTGGGAGCGCGATGTGCAGGTGATGAGCGAAGGCCCCGGGC
>JASHXK010000083.1 GCA_030043575.1 Terriglobales bacterium | reverse complement strand
CGCTAGCGGTTCGTTCCTTCCCCAGCAAGTTCCGCCGACGTCGGTGACCAGTTCGTTCGCGAATAGTATTCCCGGAGTTTCCGTGCTGCTGTCGCCCCTGAGTCCGGGGGCACTGGTGAACACTGTCCCGAAGTCGACGTACCGGTACCTGAAGGCAAACGGCATTGGTTTAACTCAGAGGGAAATCCAGGTAGGGCGATTGATTCTAGCACGCGGAGATGAAGGCTGACCGCAGCCCCGATAATGCGATAGCGAGTTCCTGCGACGGGAACTCGATCAGATGAGAATCAGACTACAGCTCCGGCTCGCTGGCGCTCAGCAGCGACTCGGCGATCTGTATCCACTCGTCTTCAAAGGAGCCGCGGCATGGAGTTTTGTCGGCGCGCCGATACCAGTAACCGGCGTTGGACGAATCGCCTTCCTTGCGATGCAGATAAGCGTGCACCCAGGCGCCGGCGGGGCCTTCGGACTGCTGTGCCGATTCGTGCGCGCGCTTCCAGTCGCCCTTGGCATCCCACCACAACCCAGCCATGGCAAAGTTGAGTTGCCGGGGCGGCTCATCGCACACGAGGGAATCGCGGAATTCCTGCAAAGTCATGCGGTGTAGAACACTCTGGCTGTCTTAGTTTGCGGCGATTGCCGTTTTAGCAACCGCAAACTCCACGACGGGCTTGTGGGGAATGATTCCGGCGGCGTGACCCATTTCCAATAAGGTCACAATCGCCTCACGGCCATCCTTGCCATAATCGAGCGTCCTCTCATTTACATACATGCCTACGAACTTGTCGATCATTTGCAGTTCCAGATCGCGGGCGAACTGCATCGCATACTGTAGCGCTTCTTCGCGATTTTCGAGCGAGTAACGAATGCTGTCGCGCAGTGCCCCACAGCAGGCAGACATCAGTTCCGGGCCCAGATCGCGGCGAATCGCATTGCCTCCCAGCGGCAGGGGAAGACCGGTTTTGTCTCGCCACCACTTGCCCATGTCCACCACTTTGTGCAGACCTGACTTGTTGAAGGTCAGTTGTCCTTCGTGAATGATCAGGCCGGCTTCGTACTTCCCCTCCAACAGCTTGGGGATGATTTCGTCGAAGGGGACAACCTCCGTTGGGATATCAGGCGCGAACAGTTTTAGAGCCAAGTATGCCGAAGTCATCGTTCCCGGCACCGCGATCTTGTGCTTAACGATCTCGTCTGGCGAAATATTGCGCGCAGCTACAATCATAGGACCGTAGCCGTCACCCATACTGCCGCCGCTGGGCATAAGCGCGTATTTATCCTGGACATAAGGGTAGGCGTGGAAGGAGATCGCGGTGATGTCGTAGACGCCGTCCAGCGCTTTGCGGTTCAGCGTTTCGATATCGCAAAGCGTATGCGTGAACTTTACGTCCGGCACGCGAACCTTATTGGTCGCCATGCCGTAAAACATGAAGGCATCGTCAGAGTCTGGACTATGCGCGACCTTGATCTCGCGAATTGCTTTTCCCGAAGTGGGGCTCATAAGAGTGCGCTTACCCAGGCGCTGGCCTGAGTTCAAGATTAAAGTCTGCGAAAAATCACAGCAAATGAAGCAGGTGTTACAAGTTCCGGCGAAGGCGAAGTGCGGCCGCCGCGGCGACCATGACCTTCGATACTTCCGCGAAGAGGAACGGATACAGCCCAAAGAACGCAGCCTGGCGCCAGCTATGCGTCATAATCGCCAGCCAACTGATGCCGGCGGCAAACAGAACGATCTCGCCAGTTACGGCGCCAATTAGGTTACGCACAAAGCTCGCATGGCCTCGCTCTGCGATCCAGCCAGCCAGAAAAGCAACTATGGGATAGGACCACAGATATCCGCCGGTCGGCCCGACCATCTGAGCGAAGCTGCCGGGACCGGCCGAGGCGAATACCGGCAGGCCCATCGCGCCCCAACCGAGATAGAGAGCAGCAGCGGCAAATCCTCGGCGGCTTCCCAAAGAAAGACCGACTAACAGCACCCCAAAGTTAACCAGGCTGAGAGGTACAGGCGTAAAGGGCAGCGGCAAGCTGAGACGGGCGCATACGGCGATCACTGCGCTGGCGCCAATTACGATGGCAATCTGCTTGGCCAAAGCTATCGAACGATCACCGACATTTTCACTGATATGAATTGCCTTTGACATAAGTTCCCTCGCAAAAGCTTAAGGAGACTTCACGTGACGATTCTTCCCGGCGGTATTTTCCGCGCCATCCGTTTGAGATTGCGCTTCTGCCAGGCCTTGCTCCACTCCGGCCACCTGGCCTTTGGAATCGGCTGGCGGAGCCGCATCCGGGCGAAAGTGCTTCTTTACGCGGAAATGAACCGCCAGAATTACGGCTACGATGGCCCCGGTGCAAAGCACCAGCACCATAAAAAAAGCTTCTATTGCCACAAAAAGACAGGATATCAGAACGAGAATCGAACGATGTGATTTTCGAACGCGGGTAGTGGGTGAACACACAATCCACCCACTACCCGAACGCGGAGCGCGTGCCGAATTACGACTCTTTGACGGTAATTCCCAGTGCCTTCATCTTGCGATACATGTGGCTGCGCTCCAGACCTAACACTTCTGCGGTACGGCTGACGCTGCCTTGATTTTCGTCCAGCTTCTTCAGGATGTAGTCGCGCTCATAGGCAGCGCGAGCCTGATGCAGGCTGGAAAAATCGCCGAGCGTTCGGCGCCCGCCCTCACGGTACACCAGAGTCGGCAGATGCTTGCGCTCCAGCTTGCCAACCGAAGGATTCATGATCACAATTCGTTCGATCAGGTTGCGCAGCTCGCGAACATTCCCCGGCCAGGAGTAGCGCATCAGCACGTCCAGCGCGTCGTCGGAGGTTTCTTTCGGACGCCGGTTGTAACGCTCAGAAAACTCCTTCAGGAAGTGCCGCGCCAGCTGCGGAATGTCTTCCTTGCGCTCGCGTAGCGGAGGAACATAAAACGGAATCACGTTCAAGCGATAGAACAGGTCTTCGCGGAAATTACCCTTGGAGATTTCGTCTTCCAGATCTTTGTTGGTCGCGGCGATGACTCGCGCATCAACCGTAATCGGCTCCTCGTCCCCGACGGGCGCGAAGCGGCCCTCGTCGAGTGTGCGCAGCACTTTCGATTGTGTCTTCAGACTCATGTCGCCCACTTCATCCAGGAAGAGCGTGCCGCCGTCAGCTTTCTGAAACTTGCCTTCCTTGTCAGCCGTGGCTGCTGAAAAGGCACCCTTGCGATGCCCGAAGAGTTCGCTTTCGATCAGGTCTTCGGGAATGGCGGCACAATTAACTTCGACGAACATGGCGTCCTTGCGTAAGCTGTGCGCGTGCAACGCCCGGGCTGCCAGTTCCTTACCAGTGCCGGACTCGCCGTAGATCAGCACGCGGCCATTGGTGGGAGCCATCAGCGAGATTTGCTGACGGAGCGCTTTCATCGGGATGCTCTCGCCCACGATGACGCTGCGGCTTTGAAACTGTTTCTTGAATTCCAGATTCTCGCTACGCAGCCGTTTGGCGTCGATGGCATTCTTCAACACGATCAGCGTGCGCTCGAGAGAAAGCGGTTTCTCGAGAAAATCGAAGGCGCCGAGTTTGGTAGCGCGTACTGCAGTCTCAATGTTACCGTGGCCCGAGATCATGATGACTTCGGGATGATCCTCGCGCTCGACCAACTTCTCGAGCGTGTCCAACCCATCCATGCCGGGCAACCAGATATCGAGCAGGACAACATCGGGTGACTTGTACCGCAGGAGCTCCAGACATTCCTCGCCGCTCTCGGCTAGCAGCGTGTTGTAGCCCTCGTCTGCCAGTACCCCTTCCAGCGTGCTGCGAATCTGCGACTCGTCATCGACGATCAGAACGGTGTGCATGTGGAGGCTTTTTGGTGGGAGTAAGGATGGAGCGGTCGTCCGCTCGCAGTTTGTTTAACCGACAGCGGCCACGACAGCCACTTCCTGGACCACCGGCAACTCAACGATAAAGCGCGTCCCCACGGGAGAATTCTCTTCCACCCGAATGGAACCATGATGATCTTCAATGATCCGGCTGACAATCGCAAGGCCCAGGCCGGTTCCGCGGCGCTTGGTGGAGAAATAGGGAAGGAAGAGCTTCTCCTTGGTCTCGGCGGTCACACCGTGTCCCGTATCGGCGATGACGATTTCGACGGAATCGCGTTCTTCGGTCAATGCGGTGGAGATGATGATCTCTTTGACGAGCGAATCCTGCAGGGCTTCCGCGGCGTTGTCCACCAGATTGGCGACGGCCCGCTTCATCGCTTCCGGATCGGCTTGGACCAGGGGCAAGTCCGGGGCCAGCAAACGCCGGACGTCGATGTTGTCCAGTCGTCCGTCGAACATCAGCAATGCTTGGTTCACGATCGCATTGATGTTGGAGGGCTGCGGCTTCGCCGCCGGGAATCGTGCCAGCGTCGAAAACTCGTCCACCAGCGTTCGCACCGTCTCAACTGAGCTGGCGATGGTGACGGCGCATTGGCGGATGATGTTCATCGACGACGCATCCGGAGGCATGGCCCGGTCAAGATGGCGGCGAATCCGCTCGGACGCCAGTGCAAGTGGGGTGAGCGGGTTCTTGATCTCATGTGCGATGCGGCGAGCCACCTCGCGCCAGGCAACCTGTTTCTGAGCATGCAGAATGTCAGTAAGGTCCTCCAGCACGACCACGTAGCCGTCGCGATGCCTGCCGTTGCGCATCGTCTGCAGCGGCGGATCGAGCGACGCCACCGTCACGGCAACGTTCAGATTGACGCGCGCTGTCGCAGTTTCCAACTGGCTGGTGGTGCTGCCCATGCGATCCGCTTTGCGCAGCATGTGCTCCAGGTCGGCAACTGCGTCCTCGGGGAAGAGATCCCGAAGTGTTTCTGCGTTTGCCTCCGGCTCCTGATCGAGCCGCAGTAACCGGCGCAATGCAGCGTTGGAGTGAACGATGCGGTGTGAGGCATCGAGCGAGAGTACGCCGGAGGGAACACTCTCCAGAATGGTCTCGATATGGCGCGTGCGTTGCTCCAGTTGAGCATTGGTCTCAGCCAGTTCACGACGCGAGCCTTCCGCACTGGCACGGCTGGTTTCCAGATCCGCCGCCATGCGGTTGAACGACTCCACCAGCTTGCCGATTTCCGAGCCGGCTTTAACATCGACGCGGTAATCGAGACGACCGCGGGAGATCTCGTGCGTTGCTTCTGCTAATGCCACCAGAGGACGGGTCAC
>JASHXK010000082.1 GCA_030043575.1 Terriglobales bacterium | reverse complement strand
GTACGGGCTCACCGAGACTTGAAACTCCTGGATGGCATCCTCGCCGAACAGGTAAGGAATGCGGTAACGGCCTATAATGTCAGCGAAGTAGTTGTTGGTGGCGTTGGCTCCGTCAACGGTGAAGGCGGTGGAACCATTTCCATTGGCATAGCCCGAATCTTCCCCCCCCTGCTGCCCGGCAACGCTCACCAGGCCGGTATCACCGTCATAACTCGTGTTGGGCGTCAGCGTCATAAAGTCGGTGTAACGCCGTCCATTGAGCGGCAATTCCGCGATTAACGAGCGCTCCAGGACGGTGCTGGCGGAGGACTCTGTTGGCCGCAGCAGTGGCGTGGTCCCAACTACTTTGATCGTTTCTGCGCCAGCGCCCACGCGCAATTCGATGTCCTGCAATGTATTGTTTCCGACTAGCACGCGCACCAAAGCTTCGACATCGTGAAACCCCTTGCCGCTCGCCCTGACGGAGTAAGACCCAGGCCTGACCGCGGGAAAACGGTAAAGACCCTCGCGATTTGTGTCGGTGGACACTTCCACGCTGGTATCGAGATTCTGCAGAACGACCCGGACCTGCGGCACCACTGCCCCGCTCTGATCTGTAACTCGTCCGCTAAGCGAGCCCGTCAACACCACATTCTGAGCCCTGAGCGACGCGCAACTCGCCAACACGACCAACAAAGAGCAGATCTTCAGGCACACGGCCACAGGCAGTGCTGTCTCCATTGGCCGATTGACAAGTCCGTTGCTCATCTTGACTCCTTATAAGCTGCGTGCTGATGCTCGAAGTGCAAGCCGCGATGATCCTTGGCCATGCCAGGAAAGCCGCTAGCAATAATCAACAGCTCGACGCTCGAACTTGCAGGTCAGGTCTTCGCATGGCCACCCTAAATGGATTCCGAACCTGAAGTCAAGGGCTACAAATAACTTAATCCGAAGCTGACAGCCCACGGGGCGATCTGGTGCCTCAACCGTCATCTGGGATGTCGGTGCCGGTGCCGGTATCCCGGACCGCAACCGACTGTCTCGCACCTACAGGTCGTCGTTCATCATCTCGCGCCGCGGGCCCGTTGGACAACCCTCTCCCCGACGATCGGAGAGAGGGCCGTCGCAATGGGAACGGGGTTTAGTCGTCCCCGTCACCGTGGGCGGGTGGTGGGTTGTTGAAGCCGCTCGGCGGGCGAACCTTGCTCTCGCCAGGATAGGGCCGCACAAACCCGGTGGCCTCGTACCAGTTCAGATGGTTGACGGTGTCCGGGTCTTCTGCGTCGGGCTTGTTCAGTTTGCCGGCGAAGATCTGCGCCCTCTTCTGGAGCCAAGCCTGCCTGAGTGCCCTGACCTGAGCGCTCTCCTTCTTGCTGGCTCTGCGGTCGCTTGGTATGGGGCATCCCGGCAAGCTCGAGGTGCACAGCGCGAGGTCATTCGACACGTGCGTCCAAGGCTCGAAGTTGGACGCGGGCGGGTTGTTGGTGAAATCGGTCTTCATCGGCGTCGCCACAAGGTCATAGGCGTCCATGGGCGTCAGACCGAGGATCTGCTCGATCGTCCGGGTCATGTTGACCTGGGAGTAGTAGGTGTTGTCGGTGGGTCCGTTCTGCACGGCGTACGGGCTGACGATATAGCCTGGGCTGCGATGGCCGTCGACGTGGTCAACGCCGTTTTGCGCGTCGTCTTCCTCGATGAAGATCGCCGAGGTAGACCAGACGGCGCTGTGGCTGATGTAGTCGAGGATGCGTCCGACGGCCAGGTCGTTATCGGCCTGTTCCTCCTGCCCGGTCAGGCCGGACTCGCCGGTGTGGTCGCACATGATCCACAGGATGCTCAACGCGGGGACCGTACCGGCCGCCACGTCGGCGTTGAAGTTCTGCACCCATAGATCGACGCGGAACTGGTCGGGAATGCCCAGGTCGAACTGCGGGAAGTTCGTCACGAGGTGCTGAGACACCGCCGGGAGAGAGGAATAGGGCTGGACCGTCGTCTGATAGTACAGTGTGGTCTCACCCGCCGTACCTGGTGGTCCGCAATAAGGCCCTCCCTCAAAGCACTGCGAATCGGCGTAAAATTGGGCCCACGTCGGCTCCTGGGTGGACCCATTCGGTTGCAGGAACGTGTCGCCCTCGACGTATTCGCCGAACATCTTCACCGGCAGACCGGCGGCCGCCGCTGCTGAGAACAGGAAGCCCTTGTTGTAGGCCAGTGCGTCGCCGGCGTTTCCGCCCGGATAGCTGCGGAGCCAGTCCGGCGACTGGATGTCGTCGGCGTAGGGCGCCATGCCCTCGCTGATCCACTGGTGACCGTCAGCCGACTGGCGGCTGGGGTCATAGAAGTTGTCCAAGAGAGGGAAGCGCTGCACCAGCGAGTGCGCGTTCGGCGTAACTGGGGTGCCGCCGTCTACAGAGCCGTCACCGAACACGGCCAGCGAGGGATCGCCATTGCCGGCGGCCACGTCGCCCAGAACCTGATCATAGGTACGGTTTTCACGAATGATCAGGAACACGTGTTTGATGAACGACGGGGCGCCGACCTTGACCGGGATTGCGGCCGGCGCGGCATTCGGGTTTCCACCGGAGGCCGATTCGATATTCTCGACCAGATCCCAGTGGTTGTTCTGGTAAACCTGGGTCGTCATGGTCGCCAAGGTCGAGCTATTCGGCACAGGGACGATGCTGACGGTGCCATTGTCCTGGTGGGTGTTGTAGTCGCAGACGCCCCAGTAGCACCCGAAGGAATTCCGCGCACCGATGCCCTTGTCGTTGGCGACGAGAAGCAGGTTAGCGGACTGGTCCAGCACGACCGAACTCGGCGCATAGGCTACCGGGATCATGCCCTCGACGGGTGTCGTCGCGCTGGGGAGGAGGTTGACCACCGCAATCGCGTTGGCATTGTAAAGGGCGACGTAGGCAATGTTGGTCTGGACGTCGACAGCGATCGAGGTCGGCGCCGCGCCATAAGCCGCGCTCGAGCCCGGCACGGAGATTGGCAGCCCAAGGTTGATCGTCCGCGTCACCTCATTGGTGGCCGTGTTGATAACCGAGAGGGTGTCGCTATAGGTGTTGGCGACCAGCAGGTTCTGTCCGTACCACGCCATCCCAGTCGGGTGCAGACCGGTCGAGATGTTTGCAGTCACCGTCATCGAATTCAGATCAACCACAGAAACAGTGCCGGTGATCGCGTTGCCAATCACGGAGTCGGCGACGATTTCAGTTCCCGCGGAGTAGAGCTGGAAGTCCGCTTCCGTAGCGGCCCGGCCACCCTCGTTGCTGACGTAGGCGGTGGTCTGGGCGCTGTTAAGCAGGACGCTGTGCGGCGCGTTGCCGACGCGGACCTGCTGAACCTCCGTATCCGTGACCAGGTCGATCTGGGCGAGCGTGTTGTTGTTGTTCAGCACGGCATAAGCGGTGCTGTCGTTTGCTGTGACCGCGACGCCGCCCGGAATAGAAGTGTTTTCACCGTCGTCGGCGAGGGACCAGAAGGTGCCGCAAGGTATGAAGTAAGAGCCCGGAGGGCTGTTTGAGAAGCAAGTGATGAAGGAATTGTCCGGCGCGACGTAGATCTGGGCGTCATCAGCCAGCAAGCCTTGGCTGTTAACCGTAGCGAGGGTGACGTAGCTGCTGTCCTGGCTGAACACCAGGTACTTGCCGTCCGCCGAATAGGTTACGCCGCTATAGCTGCCGTTCGGATACAGTCCGAACGGGATGTAGTTTTGTAGGACGACGCCCGTGTTGGTGTCGAACACCTCGACGGCTCCGTTGCCATCGGCCGTAGACGTTCCCATGGTGAGCACGGCGGCGGTGTGCGTGGCGAGATTGGGGTTCAGTGCGACGGCCTTGGCGCGGACTTCGATGCCGAGGTTAACCTGGGTGCCGGCCGGGCTGATGATCGCGCCATCGCTGACCACCCACGTGCCGTTCGTCTGCGGGCCGACTTCGTACGTCGGGAAGTACTGGGACTGAGCACCAGCGAGCGCTGCAAAGCTTAGCCCGGTCACGAGCAGGCCGGCAAGCGGACGCAGACGGTCACTTCGAGAGTTATTTCTTTTTCGGGACATTTACCCTCCTTGGCTGGTTTGTTTCCGTTGAAGTGGAAAGAATCTGGTTAGTGGTACGCGGAGAAAATCGCGGAGAAGTCGGGGCTTCGAACCCCCGAGGCTGGAGTTTCGCGCGTCGACAACGTGTTGTCGGGTTGTATTCGTGTCGGTGTTGGGCGACGCCGAACAAAGCGATCCGGACTCGGGCAAATTGCTGGCCCAGGTCACGTGGACTACGCAGCTGCGCCGGATATCCACCAGCCGGTTCCTCCGGAAAAACGGCCAGCTTCGACCGCCCTCTCGAAGCGACTCGATGCTACTCGCAGAATGCTACGTAGGCATTAAGCGATAGTGAATTTTCTATTGAGTAAACGTGAAGGTTGTTGCCGCGATGGGGACGCGAGGACTAACTTGCGAAAAGGCCGCGAAGAACGAAGAGCACGTTGGCCGGACGCTCGGCCAATCGGCGCATGTACCACGGAAACCAGTAGCTGCCGTATGCAATCAGCACGATGGATTTCCAGCCTTCGCGCGCCAGGCGCAACTGCTCCTGGCGCTGGATGCCGTAAAGCATCTGGAATTCGAAGCCGGTCCTTTCAAGCCCTTGTAACTGAGCCCAGTCGCTGATTCGCTTTATCAGCTTCACATCATGTGTGGCGAGCGCTGCGCGCAAGCCGTGCGAGCGCGCTTCACTGCTCAGTAATTGCTGCGTCAACGCGAAATAGTTCTCATCCACTTCTGCTTTGCGGGGAAACGCGACTTCCGGCGGCTCCTGGTATGCCCCTTTGACGAGGCGGATCGCGCCGCCCAGCGGAATTAAACCCTGCACGTCGTGGCGCGTACGATGAAGATAGGCCTGCACGCAGACCCCGACGTTAGGGAATGCTGCAAGCGCCCGCCGGTAGAGATCCAGCGTGGCATCCACGTAGCTGCTGGCCTCCATGTCGATCCACACCGTGCTGCCGGCACCTGCATGCGCGATAATTCGCCGCAGGTTCTGATAGCAAAGCTCGATCCCGAGATCGAGTCCCAGTTGGGTGAGTTTGACCGCCACTTCGGTGCCGAGGCCCATCTGGCGAACGCGGTCCAGGACATCGAGATAGTGCGTGGTGACGCGTTCGGCTTCGGCCGGATCTTTGATGTTCTCGCCGAGGTAGGTGAAGACAGTTCCGATTGAGACTTTCTGCAGGATCTGGGCCGCGGCGAGCGCCGCGTCGGCGGTCTCGCCGGGCATGAACTTCGAGACAGCGCGCCGGACAAATGGGTATCGCGTGGCACGCTCCCGCATCCACGTGCTTTGGGAGCACGCCAGAAAAAAGCTGCGCATGAAACCCATGAATCCTCGACGCGAAATCAGCCGCGCACCTGGGCTGCAGATTACATTCTCTGTCCCGCCCCCGTCGCCTTTGATTCCGGCGACTTTCGCATAATCTCTTTGAGAACGTCTGCCAGGCTGGGGACCGTGGATTTCAACAAGGTCAGCTTCTCCTTGTGGTCTCCCGCATACCGGATGGTGACCGAAACCTCATCCGCTGACTCGATGACTTCGTAGACGGGCCGGGCACCGCCTCTAACGACGTGAATCTTCTCGTCCACAGGTTTTGCCCCTCTGCTTGCGATATAGTTCATAAATGGTTCGAGTCCTTTTCACCCTCATGATATCAGCCATACCTCTTAGATGTCGAACCGGGGGCGACCCGCCCTTCACAAAAACTTGTGGAAAACTCGGCCCCGGCTCGAACGGCACTTTTTTATGGGCTCCCCTGGATTTCTTGCGCGCGCAGACCAGCAGAAGCCTTTCAGTTGGAACGTCTTAGGCCGCACGCAAGGCCGCTCCCACGGTCAACCAAAGCATTTTCCACTCCCTTTTGAGTTCCCACTCGGGACGCGAATCCTATCTCGGGCACTGCACGGGCGCAATCGGGCGAATCCCTCGACATTGCAACCCGTCTCCGGTAGCATGTTGGCCGTAACCTTGTGAAACCGGAGGGCAGATGTCAGCACACCATACAGGGCCGTTGAGAATCGCGCGCTGCGCCGCGCTCGCCAGCATCGTCCTCGGGCTTGTGCCGATTTCGATGGCGGCCCAGAGCTCCTTCACACTGGAGCAGGTGACGAGTTCGCCATTCCCGGGCGAATTGGTCGCGGCGCCAACGGGCGGCCGCGTCGCCTGGCTGTTCGATGCTCGCGGTGCGCGCAATATCTGGGTAGCGGAACCGGCAGAAGCCGGCCGCTACCGCTCGCGGCAGCTTACGAACTATGCCGACGACGACGGGCAGGACATCGCCGGCCTCGCCTGGACTCCTGACGGTCGCTCCATCGTGTACGCACGCGGCGGCGATTTCGAAAACGACGGCCCCGATCCCAATCCCGAGAGCAATCCGGGCGGCGTGGAGCAGGACGTCTGGATCATCTCGCTCGACGGGGGCGCGCCGCGCAAGCTTGGCGAGGGGCATTCTCCCGCTGTCTCCCCACACGGGGACGCTGTTGCCTACATCGACAAGGATCAGATCTGGTGGACAAAGCTCGATCCCGGGGCCAAGCCCGAGCAATTGATCCACGACAAGGGAAAATGCGGCCACCTGCACTGGTCGCCGGATGGCTCCCGCCTGGCGTTTGTCAGCAACCGCGAGGAACACGCTTTCGTCGCGGTGTACGACGTCGCGTCCAAGGAGCTGACTTATCTTGATCCCAGCGTGGATCGCGACATCAGCTACACCTGGTCTCCGGACGGCAAGAGCATCGCCTTCATTCGCGTTCCCTTTTCGCACGATCAACTCATCTTTCAGCCCCACCGTACCGGGATTCCATGGTCGATACGTGTGGCGGACGCGGCAACCGGCAAGGGCCGGGAAGTCTGGCGCGCCGACACCGGGCCGGGCAGCGAATTCCACGCCATCGAAGCCGACAGCCAGATCTTCTGGACTGCCGCTGATACGCTGGTGTTTCCCTGGGAGCGAACGGGCTGGCTTCGACTCTATGCTATTTCTTCCGCGGGCGGCACGGCGCGTTTGCTTACGCCTGGCGACGACTTCGAAGTGGAATTCGTCTCGCTCAGTCCCGACAAGCGCGAGTTGGTGTTCAACTCAAATCAGGGCGACATCGACCGGCGTCATCTTTGGAAGGAAGCCGTCGACGCTGACCATCCCACCGAGCTCACGCGCGGCGAGGGAATCGAGTGGTCGCCCGTGATCGCCAGCGACAACGCGACCGTCGCGATGCTGCACTCCGACACGCACAACCCCGCCCGTCCGGCGACACTGACGGCCTCGGGCGAGACCGCTGACCTCGCGCCGGAATCCATGCCCGCGGACTTCCCTGCCGCTCAACTCGCAACCCCCCAGCAGGTGATCTTTCCGGCGGCCGACGGGCTGCGCATTCATGGCCAGCTGTTTCTGCCCAAAGACGACGCATCCGGCGGTCGGCATCCCGCCGTCATCTTCTTCCACGGCGGTTCGCGCCGCCAAATGCTGCTCGGCTGGCATTACATGGGCTACTACCACAACGCCTATGCTCTCAATCAGTACCTCGCCGGCCGCGGCTACGTGGTGCTTTCCGTCAACTACCGGAGTGGCATCGGCTATGGACTCGATTTCCGTGAGGCGCTGAACTACGGCGCCGACGGAGCGAGCGAGTTTAACGACGTGCAGGGCGCCGGCTTATATCTTCGCGGCCGCTCCGACGTTGATGGATCGCGCATCGGCTTGTGGGGCGGCTCGTACGGCGGTTATCTGACCGCGCTCGGTCTCGCGCGCGCGTCCGACATGTTCGCTTGCGGCGTGGATTTTCACGGCGTGCATGACTGGAATCTGGAAATGCATCACTTCCAGCCGTCCTACGATCCGGAATCCAAGCCGGACGCTGCTCGCCTCGCATGGGAATCGTCGCCACTCGCTTCGGTCTCGACGTGGCGATCGCCCGTGCTGCTGATCCAGGGCGACGACGATCGCAACGTTCCCTTCACCGAAATGATCCGGATGGTCGAGGCGCTACGCCGGCAAGGCGTCGACTTCCAGCAAGTCGTCTTTCCCGACGAGATTCATGATTTCCTGATGCACCGGACATGGCTGGCAGCTTACCACGCCGCCTCCGACTATCTCGATCAGCACCTGAAAAGGTAACTGGGCCCTGTTTTGAATCCAGCCTCCCTCAAGCCTGAACAGCCGAGTCTTGCTGCCGGTACCATAGCGTCGGAACCGTCCCGCGTTCTGCGCCGGCGCCTCGGCCTCTTCGATGCCACCATGCTGGTGATGGGCGGGATCGTGGGCTCAGGAATCTTTATCAACCCTTACGTCGTCGCCCGCCAGGTCGACACTCCCGTGCTGATTCTGGGCGCGTGGACGGCGGGCGGCGTGATCGCGCTGGCGGGGGCGTTCATCTACGCGGAGCTCGCCGTGCTGCGCCCGGAAGTCGGGGGACAATATGCCT
>JASHXK010000081.1 GCA_030043575.1 Terriglobales bacterium | reverse complement strand
GGCAAGCAGGCGTTCTACACGCAGATCGATCTCGACCAGCCCAAGGCTTATGCGTACGCCAAAGAAATTATGAGCATGAATTCGCTGGCCGCAGATGCGCAGGAAGGAATCTCAGCGTTTCTCGAAAAGCGCCCCGCCTGCTGGACCGGGAAGTAGCCCGGCTCGCGTAAAGCAAGTCGGCTCGCCCTACAGACTCTCGCCAATCCTGCAATGGCGTCTGCCGCGGTTATGGAATTCCAGCTGCCCCGCATTGCTGAAACCTGCTGTATTTCTCATTTTCGGTGCTCATCCTGAGTGCCTTGTGGAAGCAGCCAAAAACGCACTATGCTGTTGTAATCCGTTGCGCGCCTGATACCGCGTCCGGCAAGGAGTGCTCGTATGTCCCGGTCTTCGTTGATCCAGGCAGTCCGCATTTCTGTGTTCACTTCGATTGTGCTGCTTTTCTCCCGTGCCGCTTTGGCGCAGAATTACGTGGCTCCCGGTATGCCAGTGGTGGGCAGTTACAATACCGTGACCGCAAACCCGCCCGTGCCGCGGCCTGCCACCACGCCCTGCACCGTCGTACTGTTTCAGGATTTCGATTTCGACGACTTCAATCCGCGGTCGTTTAATTACTCGCCGCCGACCGCATGTCCCGGTCCCTGGGCTGCCGTGGTGTTTGAGGCCGACTGGTGGGTCGATGCCGGTGTGCAGTACGATCGCACCACCAACATCTGGCTGGGCGGCAACGTGATTTTCTTCGGCACCACCGCCGAGCCTTCGCAGAACTTCATCCGCCACTGGCACACAGAGAGCAACCTTACCGAGATCAGCCCGCTGTTCACCATTCCGCAGCAAGGCACAGCAATTCTCTTCAACCTGGTCAACAATCAGTACACCAGCCACTATCACGGCAGCGCGTATCTGCAGTTCTATCCGCTGACGCAGGGACAGAATCCGCCTCCGTCGGCGAACCAGGTATTGCCCATGTCGGCCGGGCCCACCGGAGGAACGGTCGCGCTGAACACCCCCTCCGATCAACTGACCGGAACCTTTAGCTTCCCGACCAATGTCGAGGCTGCCTATCTTGACCTTTGGGCCCAGAGTCAATCGGACGACGAGTTCTGGTATGTCTGCGCGCCCAACAATCTTGCCGGCGAGCTCGATACCTGCGGATCGACCGCTTTTCGTGAAGCGGAAGTCAGCATCGACGGTACGCCGGCGGGCGTTGCGCCCATCTTCCCCTGGATCTTTACCGGCGGCATCGATCCCTTCCTGTGGCAGCCGACTCCCGGCGTACACACGCTTAACTTCGAGCCGTATCGCGTCGACCTCACGCCGTTCGCGGCGTTGTTGAGCAATGGCCAGCAGCATACGGTCGCGGTCAGCGTCTACAACGCCGATATGTATTTTTCTGCGACGGCAAATCTGCTCTTGTATCAGGACCTGAATTCGACCCAGGTGACCGGCGCACTGACCACCGATACCATCACTCCGCCCGATCCGGTGATCAATGAGAATATCGTCAACAATGGCACCTATGCGGCGGGACCGCTGGCCATCAATTCATCGCGTGGTTTCACAGTGGAAGGCTACGTCAATACCTCGCACGGCACCGTGGATACCAAGGTAGTGCAGAGCATCGACTTCAACAATGGCCAGAGTTATTACGTCTTGCTGAACGGCCTGGTCGATAACCAGTTTGTCGGGCAGATCACCAACATCTCTTCCGCAACCACAACCACCGCTGGCAGCAACATCACCACCAACAACACGCAGTACGCCTGGCCGTTGGGTCTCCGTTATACCTATACCGCGAATCCCGACGGAGCGTATGTGCAGTCGACGCAAATCCATCAGACCTTCAGCAAGAGCGTGCTGGTGGAACTCAATGGTAATCCGACTTATTCCAGCAGCTTCCTGGACATGGTCTCTCCGACGGACACTTTGAATGTCGATGCCTCGGGTAATTTCTTTACCACCAACCAGACGAACTCCGAGACATATCAATATTCGAATTCCAATGGCGCTTGCTGGAACCAGACGCTGACCGCCTCGGCTGGCCAGATTACCTCGGTGCAGGGCGGAAACTGCAGCGATGGGCGGAAAACAAAATAGGACTCTGTCGCATTAGACGATCGATTCAAGGCCGGCCTTCGGGCCGGCTTCATTTTTCCCAATGCTGTGACGAGAACTGCTTGGGGTCGAAGATCGCCGGATCGAGCTTGGGATTGACCCGGATGTCCGAGTATTCCTCGCTGAACGTCTCTTTGCCGTCGACGTAGAACTCCACGCCCGCCGCAACCCATCCCGGTGATGTCTGCCGGTAATCCACAAATCGCGTATCCGCGGTCTTGGTGGCGTCGTGCTGGTCGGGCTGGATCAGGCGCACAAACAGCAGCCGCTTTTTCTCAACCCAGAACTGCTTCGCCTTCAGATCGCCTTTGTCTGCGCCGACCACGTACACCGGCTCCCCCTGCCACGTCTCCTGGTGCAACTTGCTGAGATCGAAACCCTGACTCTTCACCTGCTCGATCGTCGTCTCCGCCGGCTGGCGGTACACATCAAAGCCCAGCACCAGCAGCATGTGGACAAACGGACGCGTCGCCACGATCTCGCCGCCTTTAAACGACGTCGCGGTGCCGTCGGCCACGATGGCGCCGTTTTCGTTGCTGAGCGGGCCCATATCGATGCGCAGCTTGCCAGGCAGCATCGCCGCTTCATGCCAGATATCGCTGGTGGTCGTGCCGTCGGGCTTATGCGTAATGCTCATCTGCGTGAAGGTGAGCGTTTCGTACCAGTTGTTCTCGTAACGATCGTGCATAGCGCGAATCAGTGACTCGCCATTCTGAATCGGTTGGGCGCTCGCGGGCGCGATAAGGGCGAGACTGCAAAACAGGATCACCTTCAGGCGGAGACGCCAGTTTACAAACGTCATCATGACCGTCCTTCAGATAGGAACTTACGTGAAATTGGGAACGCGGATGCGGCCCGGAGCTTGACCGAGCGGCTGGGAGTAAGAACGCGCGGCGACACGGGACAGCTCCGTTGAGGGCTCACGTTTTCCGAAGCCCCTATTGCTCAACCAGTCGCCGGCTGCTGACATCAACCCGCAGTGGTTTCGTTTGGATGACGTCTTTCTCCTCGACCTCGAGAACGTCCGCATTCGCTTTGTTAGCCAGACATTGAGCAACCACCCGGTCATGTTCTTCCCGGCCATTGGGGAAGATGAAGGACCGGTGAGCGTGAAGGATCTCTCCGCTGGTTTTATCGAAGATAACGTAGACGCGTACTTGCGGCTTGAGGCTTGCGTCTGTCGAGGATCCGAGTATTCCAGTCGTCATTGGCTAACCCCATTGGATCAGTGTCGGATAAACGCATCCGTAGTAACTTGGGGCGGCCCAGGCTACGGTAAAAGACAGCAGTTGCCGCACGAACAGAATGATCGGCACCTGCGGGAATGGGGCGTCCGCTATATCGCCCACGTCCGCGAACACTTTGTGCTCAACCCCGCTGCTTCCGATCGAGTCAACTTCAAAAATGCCAAAGCCAATATAGTACGGTGCGCCTACAACCAGGGCCATGCCGGCGGTCAGCTGAATCCACACGTCACATGCCGGATTCTTCTGGGTGCTCCACGGATTGGTAAAGAATGCAGTGCCGTAGGTACCGGGGGCAGTCCAGATGCCCGCCGGATGGGGCGCCCAAAGGTTCAAAACAGCCATCGTTCCTCCTTTGCGCTACCGGCATTGCGGGCTGCGCAGTTGCAATCTTGCGACAGCGCAAAATGTGTTGCGGCCTCGGCGCTGATGGCGCGACTGGGGCCATGTTTGCAAAACTTTGGATCGGACGGGAACGGTTTATTTCACCTAGGCCAGAACGTCTTAAAGCGCTCTCGGCACGATGCGCCTAACTATTGTCTTTGTCAAGACCACAAAAGGGGCTGCGGCTCAGGTTGAATCAACCTCAGATGGAGCACGCCTTTGAGGCGTGCAAACAGCAGCACTCCAGGACGCGCTTTAGCGCCTGAGGTAGTCGATATCATTACTTCAGCGGCTGAAGGCGGATGTCATCGACCTCTAACGCCCCGGAACTTCCACTGCTCACGGTATGGAGAACAGCTTCCAGCCGTCGGCGTCCAGATTGAATACGAAATCGATCAGGTTCTGGCTTGGGCAGTCGTTATTCTTGATTCGCGCGACCAGCACGGCCTGCCGGACGTTGTTGCGCGTGATCTCCGAAGCAGCGGTGTGGACGCTTTCCGAATGGGTCAGCAGCTCGCGATAGGAGCAGGTGCGCGCGCTGTTTTCCAGATTGATGGGCGCCTGAATGCACGACGAGTCGAAGAGTTTGCAGTACAGGCCGCGATGCCCACCGAACTCCTGCTCGACCTGCTCCTGAGTGGTGTGCTGCACATCCGGTCCGACGTTTACGCCGCCTTTCCCAACGTAAGACAAGACCCTGTGAGCGTCGCCGGTGCGAATCGCGCCGAAAAACTGCTCTTCCAAGGCAGCCGGCGTTACGGTCGTTTCTGAGTTGGACTTCGCAGGTGAAGCCTGCGCCGCGATCTGCCGGGCGCCAACCAGAACCGCGGCAGCCAGGAAACAACCTAGCGTGAGACGGACAAACTTCATCCGCGCCCGCCCGTCCCGGCCGATTTCTTCTTGCTGGAAAGATTTCTCCGCTTCTTACCGGCAAGACTTCGCGCACTTTTCTTGGCGGCAGGATTTTGTTTCTTCGCCGGCGCAGCCGCGGTTTTGCGGCCCGCCGTTTTCTCGCCGCTTTGCAACTCCTGCTGCCGCTTCTTCGGCAAGCGCTCGAACACCAGCCGGTAAGACTCCGCCAGCAACTCGCACAGCTCCGCATCGGGCAACGTATTGAGCTGCTCCAGCGCGATCCACTGCGCGCGCGCCATGTACGGCGCAGGACGAACCCCGGGCCGCTCGCAGAGTTCGGCAAAGTTTTCGGCGCTGGCTTTGAACGACATCCGCACCGGCGCAGCTTCCAGCGGCATCACCAGAAACAGCTTGCCGTCGACCTTAAAGCACAGGTCGCAGCCCCACTGCACGTTCTCGGTGACGTGCGGGAACTGCAGGCAGTAGCGGCGGATCGCGTCAATGTCCATCGTCGTTGTCCTTGGCGGCGGATGCTTCCGGCCACTCGCGCGTCATCACGATCTTGGTATACGCCAGGTGGAAGCCGCAGCGCTCCATGTTACGCTGCGAACCGCTGCCGGGCATGGTGCTCACCACAGCATACTCGCAACCGGCTGCGTCTGCCTCGTGCCGCCGGCGAGCGAACTCGTGTGCTAACGTGGCTTGATGCTCGCCGAACCCAAGCTGTCGTTGCAAGGCCAGGTCGCTCTCATCACCGGTGGCTCGAAGGGAATCGGCGCGGCCACGGTGCAGCTCTTCGTGCGTGCCGGCGCCCGCGTTGTCTTCAGTTATCGGCGCGCGAAAGACGATGCCGAGCAAATCGCGCAGGCGTGTGGTAGCGATCTCTGTCAGCCAGTTCAAGCCGA
>JASHXK010000080.1 GCA_030043575.1 Terriglobales bacterium | reverse complement strand
ATGTGCTGTCCAGCGGTACTCGGATGAAAACCAACCGGCAGATTGCTCCGAACCGCCGGAGCGTAGGTGCAGCGCAATCACACCAACGACCACAATTACGAGGACGCCGACGAGAGTTTTCCCTGCATGGTCATTCGCACGGCGGGTGGGGCCTTGGCCAGTGGGATACACGATTCCTCCCTGGGGATGCAGTACGTAGGGAAGCCTTCTGCCGCGACACCCCGGGACAATTTCACGCCTGCGAACGAGCTTGTCAGCGACGTGTCCCGTAGGCGCGAATGACAACGGCAAATTAAGAGAAGGGCCGATACCGCGAGATGATACGCCTCGCCTGTCGTTACAACAATCATGCCGAGTCACAAGCGACTCGGAAGTTAGGATAGATGTTGTGAACAGGTCAGCATGACGGTGGCCCGTCACAAGCAAGCATGAAAAAAGCTGCTGGCTATATCTTTGCCTCCAACGACTTGGCGCTTTTTTCAAGGGAGGCGCTTGCGCTCATCTGCCTTTCCCGCCGCCACATGAGTGTGAAGGCGAGTGGCTGTTGAAAAACTCTTTTGGCGCCCTGGCCCGGAAAACTCGACGCGCTAGGATGCCCTATAAACGACGATCGCTCCCTCGCTATACATTTCTGGTCACCCAATTAGGGGCGGTTCTGCCGAATGAGGGACTTTTTCAACAGCCACAGGCGATTGCATTCAAGTTCCGTTGCCTAACGGGACATGAGTGCAATGCGGATCTTACGCCAGCAATTCCCGCAGCTTCTTTATTTCTGGATAACGGCATAGACCATAAGGAACCGACAAACCAGAGCCATTGCAAACGACGCGACGAAGTAGAATCGCCACTGACTATCGGGATGTATTTCGCGCTGTTGTCGCCACGCTTAAGTTGCTCGGGCCGAAGGACCGCGCTTCTATTTGCTCCACCCAGCCTCCGCCTGCTACGGCCTTAACTCGAACACAGTCCCGTAGTTGCCAGCGCCGGGTCCCTCCGCTGTGCCGTAGAGATTGCCGGCGGCATCAAGGATCAGACCGGCGTAGGGATTAACCCCGCCGTTGTTGTTCTCGTTGAAACTATGCAGCACCTGCTCCATCCAGCCGCCGCCCTGCGTGGGCGACAACTCGAAGACCGTTCCGGCATTGTCAGTGCCGCCCGCACTGGTGGTGCCATAGAGATTGCCGGCGGCGTCGAAGATCAGGTCGGAAGCAGGGTTGGCGCCACGAAGGTAGGTCCCCCGGACCCCCGTGCGGGGGAAGGCATAAATCACCTGCTCCGTCCAGCCTCCGCCCTGGGTGGGCGACAATTCGAAAACGGCTCCCGTACTATAAGGGCTGCCGCCACGGTAGGTGGTGCCGTAGAGATTGCCGGCGGCGTCGAAGACCAGGCCGCCTATGGGATTAGTCCCATTGTTGTCGTTGTCGTTGAAACTATACAGCACTTGCTCCGTCCAGCCTCCGCCCTCGGTGGGAGTTAACTCGAAGACCGTTCCGAAATCGTAAGTGCCGCCCCCCCAGGTGGTGCCGTAGAGATTGCCGGCGGCATCGAAAATCAGACCGGCATAGGGAGTGCCCCCGTCCTGCGCGCCGGTGAAGCTGTGCAGCGTCTGCTCCGCCCAACCCCCGCCCTCGGTGGGCGACAACTCGAAGACCGTCCCCTCATTGTCGGGGCCGCCCTCAAAAGTCGTCCCGTAAAGATTGCCGGCGGCATCAACGACAAGGCTGCCGTTGGGAAGAGCCCCGTCGCTGCCACCCAAGAATCGGTAAAGTACGGTTTGCGTCCAGGGGCAAAGTACGCTGCTGCAGGCGTGGGATGGCGGACTCAGGCTGAAAACTGTGCCGCACCCAGGGCCATCTCCGGAGCATCCGTCCGCCAGTACGTCTCCGCCATAGCCGGTGGTGCCGTACAGGACGCCGTTGGGGCCGAAAACCAGGCTGCCGCCGGGGCCTTGGCCGTCGTTTCCTCCGACAAAGCTGTACAGCGGGTTGAGTATCCAACCCGAGCCCCTGTGGGTTAGCTCGAAGACCGTGCCGCAGCCGTGCCAGGGTCCTGTAGTGCACCAAGAGCCTCCAAAGTAGCCGCCATCCAAAGCCGCTCCATAGAGATTGCCCGCGGCATCAAGGATCAGGCCGCCGGAGGGAAATGCACCGTCGCCTCGGTCGGTGAAGATGTGAAGTACCGTGAAGGTCTGCGCCTGCGCCGGTTGCGGTGTGGACATTGTCATCGCACAAAGCAGCGCGAGCGCGAACAGTGTCATCGGCAAGCTGCTACGCAAAGTTGATGTGGAAGCTTGGGCAGGATTCGTCATGATGGCCTCCTTTGCTGAAAGTGACCGCTGACGTTGCCTTGTTGGACATTGGTACTTTACATCCAAGCTGTGGGGAATCCACACGAAAACGATAACTGTCGAAATCAGGTCAGCATGACGATGGCCCGTGACAAGAAAGCATGAAAACAAGCTGTTGACGCTACGCCTTCGTCTCCAATGACTTGCCGCTTTTTTCAAGAGGCGCTAGCGTAAGCTACGCCCGGTCGGCGGTCAATGAGTGCCTATGGAGATATTACGCCAATGATCCGTTTAGGCGACCGTGATCTCTCCCGCTTGGCGCTGACTTGATGCTTTCTTACACCTAACATTCACGCCAATGACGATACGGGAGCCATCGGGCCTAGCTGAGCGTGTTTAGGTTGCACATCACTCGAAGCGATAGCGGAGGGTTTCTGCCACAGCGCGATAGCCGATTCGTCGGTAGATGGAGTTGGATGTGGGATTACCCAAGTCAGTGTAGAGGGCGCAGCGAAGCCCAGCGTCACGCAGCTTTTTCGAGAGCGCATGAACGCATGCCTCCGCGTAGCCATGCTTCCGTTTTGCGGGTGGCGTGTAGACGCCAGACATTCGGACGACGCCCTGCACCGGTTCTCGGCCAATGACCATAGAGACAGCTTCTCCGCTTCGATCCCACACCCATAGTTGTCCGGCTGTCAAACCTTTGTCCACACGCACTTCGGTAGCGTCGGCAGACTCACCGATCTCGTGCTGGAAAGCACGGCTCCAGAGAATCATCAGGCTGCGTTCTTGTGGACCTGCTTGCCGTAACTTTCCTTCGACGTTCGGAGCCTCTCCGGTTTCCAAGAATTCGTAAAGGCGGTTCCCTTGGAAAGGAGTGGCTGCCGATTTGGTGCGCTCACTCCACTGGCCAGCGAACGTGGCTGCAGTTGCAGCCTCGCCGTTGACTCCCGGTAGAACGACACCTACTTCAGCAATCGCATCGGCCATCGCGGTTGCCACCGGCAGTTCCATGGGTGTCAGCGTAGCTGGAAATGTCGGTGGCGATTGTAGGACAACGCCGACAATGTCATCTCGTTGAATCGCCATCCAATAACGACCTGGATCGCCTTCTGCAACGCGTGCGTGCAGAATCGACAGAATCAGATTGTGGCGAACGGGTTGAGAGGAAAGAAAGACCCCAGCTCTGCTCAAGACGAATACAGGATCGTCGCTGAACAACACCTTGAGTTCCATTCGCGAGATCTTATCCGATTTGGAGCAAAGACTTGAATCATCCAACAATCCGTGAGAAGAGTAACTGGCGAAAACGCATTATAAAAGGGCGCCCCTCGATAGTAGGTTGTGAGTGTGTGGCTCATCGCCTACGAAAGGAGCACCCTGGTGACTAGCGAAAAGTATATTGGACTCGACGTACATCAAGCTACCATTTCCGCGGCCGTGATGGATGCTAGCGGCAAGCTGGTAATGGAATTCGTCCTGGAAACGAAAGCAGCGA
>JASHXK010000079.1 GCA_030043575.1 Terriglobales bacterium | reverse complement strand
CAACCAACCACGGCTCGCCTTGTAATCCTCTCAGGTCAGGAAACTCGGCCCGACCCAGCCATCTCTTCGGTCGCAAACTCGATCATGATTACTTGTTCGAACTCCTCGCTGAAGAGGAGCAGGGTGCCCAATCAATAGCTCGGTGTTCTACTGCACACCATGGGGATTTCCGGGCTGCCCCGCGTACGAACCGAACTTGCTCGACGGCTGGTAGTCGTCTCCCTGACGAAGCATCCAGTACAGACGAATCGCCAGGCGGCGCGCCATAGCGACCTTGGCGATCTTTCGCCCCCGCCGCAGCATCAGGTGAAAATACTGTCGGCGCCATTCCGGAACACGGCGCACCGTGACCTGTGCCGCTTCCACCAGCAGAAAGCGCAACATCGAATTTCTTTGCTTGGTGATGTGTCCCAGCCGTCGGCGGTTCCCGCTGGAGTCTTCCAGCGGAACCAGACCGAGATAGCTGGCCACCTGTTTACCGCACTGAAACCGCTTGGTGTCGCCGATGATCAGCACAAACGCCAGGGCGGTCAGTGGACCCACCCCAGGATGGGTGGCCAGTCGTTGCGCCTCCGGGCACTTCTCCACTTCCTGCTCTACCGCCTGGCTCAGCTCCGCGATGGTTGGATCCAGCCGATCGAGCAGTTCCAACAACTCTTGCCGCCGCCGGCTCGCCCACGGAGCCAACGGGAACGATTCCAGTCGCTGCCGTTCCGTCCGCCACAACCGCTTCTTGCAGCGCAGACCTTCGTTCAGCGCCACCGCCTGCAACTGATTCATGATCCGAGTGCGGGCTTGCACCATACGATGCCGGTGCCACAACAGTTGCCGCATATCGCGGTTCTCCCAGCTCGGCACCCAGATCTTCGGAAAATCATCCTTTAGCATCAGCTTCAAGATCAGCTCTGCATCTTGCCGGTCGGTCTTCTGTTTGCGTACTCGCTTCCTCTGGATCTTGGCCGCATCGCCGATCCACAACTCCACTTGTAGCTCAGCCAACAACCGCTCGAACCAGCGAGCATGTCCGCTGGCTTCCATCCCCACTCGGATCTGCAAGCCTCGCGCGGCACATCCCCGATAGAAGCGCTCGGCTTCCTCTCGGTGCTGCAAGCGTTTTTCCTGCAACTCTCCCGTCTCCGTGTCCACCGCTGCGATTTGCTGAAACTCGGGGTGAAAATCTACTCCTATAATGATCATTGTTCGGCTCCTTCCTCCCGAGCCTGTTGGTTGGTTCAGCAAACTACCAACTCTACTCGGGGCGGGGAGCCGACATTGTCATGGAATCAGTTACACAAGTAACTCGGTTGGAGCCTTGCCGGTCTAGGATTACATTGCGCTAACGAGCCTTGACCCTAGGTATACTTGGGCCTTTCTACGATGCCCTAAGTTGCGCTGCGATCCTCGCTCGGGCGGTTCGCCTCAGACGTTCTGCCAACGCCGATTGGATGAAGGTCATCTCCTTGCTCAGCATGTCCCTGGTTTCGCGGCACAAGTCTGAACATTCGCGCATTAGCCGGAGAAAGTCTGCTTGCGCGGCCTGCACCACCTCTGCTTCGGTAACCGCGGTCGCGGTTAGACTGTAGGGGCGTCCGGTAAAGCTGGAGGGTAACCCCAGCAGCGACCCGCATCCGAACACTCGATCCAGTCGTGGCATCTTGTTCATGCTTAATGACACTTGGCCAGTAACCACGAGGAAAACCCCGACATTGTCAGTCCCTTCGCGAAACAGAATGCTTCCGGCAGAAAAGTGTACTTTCTTTCCTATTTCCAAGAGACGGGACTTGAGCGTATCGGATGCTTGCAACATTGGGTTTGGTACATGCAAAGTCATGTTGAGAAGCGTATGTCAAAATGCAGTCAGTCAGGCAGTGACCAAGGTCACACTGGTTTGTGAGTCATGACCAATCCCGGTCCGGTTCTCCGCGATTTCAGAGTAAAGAGCGGTTTGAAAGATGTGTGGGCCGTGACCGCGGGAGCGATGCGATTCGGAAATCCGTCTGAGTTCGTGCAAGTAAGACATTGTGCAGCGAAAAGCTGGTCTGAGGACTTGCGCCTCTGGGCGCTTGCTGTTGATAAATCCGCATTACACAAGCAACCGGCCTAGCGTAGGATTACTGGTGATCGGCTGCCCCAGACGCCCGTCACTAGGTGCATTCCCCGGTCGTTAGGGCCTTTTAGCCAGGGGGCCGCACGGACCACCAGCTGCACCACACTGTTCGTAACACCTCGTTTGTACGTGGCCAGCGCAGTTGATGACCACCTCGTGATTGAACTGATCCTCTTTGGCCAGCGTCGCAGCATTTTCGCACACTGGCACATTGTCCGACCGGTAAACCGTTGCGCCGCATGCATGGGCCACGCAACGCTTGTAGGCTTTGTCGCAGCGGTCTATGCAGACAGTACAACCTTCGCCATGAACATTTTGCGCACCAGCTGTTGTCTCGGATGAAGATGGCGCGTTGTCCCTTATCGGATAGGGATCAACCATCACTTGGATGACCTGCTTGCTCACATGTGCCGTCTTGAGCTGAAGAAGCTGGTCGTTGGTCAGATTGAAGTACTGGCCTTCCATCTTAAGCTGCTCAATAATGACGACGTCGCTCACCTTGGCCTTCGACATCTTGATCACGTCATCAACGGTCATTCGCTTCGTTGGAGAATCCGGAAAAGGTGCAAGCACTAGAACGTGCGAATCCGGCGTAGAGGAAGGGTTAACCGACTGGGCGCTGACGAGCGTAAGCGCACCAAGGAAGATCAGGCCACACAGCTGGGAGAACCGCTGAACACAGACACGCATCGTACCCGGCCTTTCCGTGGCTGTCCGCAGTATTCAAATGTGCGCGCGGAGGGCCGTGGTCGCAAGGCCGCCGCCGCTCAACTGTCCCTGAGATTCGTGAACTATGTTATTACTCTGAATAGTAAATGTGTAGGAATTTTCCCGCACCAGTAGCCGCGCTGTTCGGGCCGATTGAGTGCACAACTGTTGAAATATCGCGTTGCTGTTGAAAAAGTCGGTTGAAACGGGGAGGTAGAGTGCCTGTCGTTTTCTTTCACTGACACTCTTGTTTTCCTTTCTTCGGTCCTGTTATTGGTTCGAGGCCTCTGCCAGTTGTGGCCGGGAAGTAAGGAACCGCACCAGTCGTTTGAGATTCTGGGCTACTGCCGCCAGGTAAAACTGTTCGCGCACGAACTTGATCCGGCGCAACCGCAGTCGGCGCAACCCCACCAGGTTCTTCAGTTCCGAGAACAGGGCTTCGACTTTCCGTCGCTTGCGCAAGGCTTCAGCAAACTGCGGGGTCTTGGCTATCGCATAGGCTTTCTGTCTCGCCGCCTCGCAAACGTGGATGGCGATCATGCGGTATTTTCCGCGTGTGCAACGCTGCTTCTGCGAGCATCCCCGGCACCGCTTGGGCGTCGAGTAGTAAAGGTGGGTCCGGTTCCGCTGATTGATGCCCACGTACTTCAGTGGCTGGCCTTCTGGACAGACATAGCAGTTCTGTTCCGGCACGTAGCTGAACTTCTCGATCCCATAGAGGTCGCTCTTTCCCAGAGGATTCTCTTTTACGCGGATATACGGCGTGATCCCACGATCATCCAGCCACTGCAGCAGTTCACCGTTGCCATAGGTAGTGTCGGCCGCCAGACTCTGCGGCCATCGGCCATAACGTTCCCGGTAGCGATCCATCATGTCGCGGGCTGCTGCGCTCTCCTGACTGAGACGCGCCGCCGTCGCTTGCACGCCCACAATCACACAGCTTGCATTGTCGATCAGGTAGTTGTCGAAGTAGCCCAGTTCGGCCGCTCGGTTGCCTTTCGTCAGATAGGTCGCATCCGGATCGGTAGTGGACACCTTGTCTTGCTGATGAACCGGCTCTCCGTCGCCGTTCTCCTGTTCCAGTTCCTGCAGGTACTTGCTGGCCCCGTAGTTCACTTTCGCCACCTCGGCTAACTGTTCGCGGGGAATGCGGCTGTGATGATCCGCGTTGGCTTGGATAAAGCTGCCATCCACCGACATCTGCTCGCCCTGCACCAACCCCTCAGCCAGGCATTGCTCGACAATACGCTCAAACAACTCCTGAAACACTCGCGATTGCTGGAAGCGACCATGCCGGTTCTTAGAAAACGTGGAGTGATGGGGAATCTCCTGGTCAAAGCCCAGTCCGGTGAACCAGCGCCAAGCCAGGTGCATGCGCAACTCTTCCAGCAACTTCCGCTCGCTGGTGATGCCGTACAAGTAACCCAGCAGCAAGATCCGCAACAACACTTCCGGGTCAATCGACGGTCGGCCTGCCTCGCTATAAGAATCGCGCAGCTGGTCGCGCACAAACTGGAAGCTGACGTAGCGATCAATGAGGCGTAAAAGATGGTTCTCCGGAACCTGATCTTCGATCCGGAAATAGTAGAACAGCGACTCCGAGCGGGAGTGATGTCCCATCATAAGCAGCAAGCCTCCGAGCGTGGCCACTAACAGCAGCATCACCAACTCTAGCTTGCTTATAACCTGATCGTTGTTCAGCAACAAGCATCAAGTCAGGTACTTTTTCAACAGCAA